>JAGNZR010000023.1:0-15167 GCA_017984315.1 Fusobacteriaceae bacterium
TCCAACTGTAGAAAAATACACATTTTCTGGTAAAGGACATATTTCAGGATGTGCCGATTTATCTCTTCATAAAAAGATAAATGATGAAAAATTTTGTATAACTTCTTTTTGTGAATTTAAAGCACATAATGTTGATGAAAAAAAATGTACAAAAGATTTTGAAAAACTTTTTAGAGAGAAAGGAGAAAATTATTTCATTCATTTGCTTGAAAGCTGTGATAATGGAACTCTTAAAGCTTTAATAAATAAAAAATATAAAAATGGATTAATAGATGTTATTAAAAAATGCAATGAAAATATAGATAATAAAGAATATAATTATAAAGTTAAAGCAAAGTCCTTAAATTTATTTATTATTTCTTTAAATCCTAAATTTGTAATTAATAAAACTATTAAGCCTAAAGAGCTTTATTCAAAAAAATTAGAAAAGGTAGAAAACTTCGAAATAGATTATAGCATAATAAACTCTGAATTTTCTTTAAAAAATAATAATTGGAAAAAAGTTAACTATTTAATTTAGATATTAAAGTTCCAGACTAGAATAAAAACTAAGCCAAAATAATATAAAATAGGAGAAAAATGCAGAATAAGGAGATTGAATTATTTTTTAAAGAATTAAATATAATCCATAAAAAATAAGAAATGCTAGATGAAAACAAAATTAATTTTAATATTTTTACTATTCTTAGAAATGAAAGTGATGAAGTTAACTTACACTCAAAATTCATAGGAGAAATTTTAAAAAATAAAAATTATGGTAAAATTTTTTTAGAGAAATTTTTAGAAAACACAGAACTAAAATTTGAAGAAAAAAAATTAAAATCTTATGAAATAAAAATAGAACAAGCAGTAGAGAACTATGGAAGAATAGATATAGTAATTGAATTAAATTTTGAAAATGCTTCTAGTGAAGTAATTGTTATAGAGAATAAAATATATGCTGAAGATCAACCAGAACAGTTAAAAAGATATTTTGAAGCAATGAACAAAAAATATTCTAAAAAAGAAATAAAAATTTTATATCTGACATTAGATGGAAGAGGACCAAGTGAGCAAAGTTATAATGGATTGGAGTTAGAAGAAATTAAATTAATTTCATATAAAGAGAATATTTTTCAGTGGATAGGAGAATGTATAAAAGAAGTGAGTACAATTCCGATTATAAGAGAGACTTTAGTTCAATATAGTGCGTTGATAGAAAAAATAACTTGTAAGGAGAACGAAGGAGCTATAAAAGAGATGAAAAATTTAATCATGGGTAATGAAAAGTATTTAAAAGCAGCTTATATTGTTCCAGAAGTTTTAAAAAATATAAAAATAGAACTTCACCTAAAATTTTGGGAAACCTTATAAAAAGAGATGGAAAATTTTTGTAAAAAAAATGGATTAGAAGAAGCAAAAGATCAAAATACCTTAAAAAGAAAATATTCTGAAGAAACAATAAAAAAAATTTATTCTAATAAATCAACGTCACACGGATTGACATATGAAATAAAGAAATTAAAAAATAATGAAAAAATACAATTGATGCTTGAAGTAACTAGTAATTTATATTGGGGGTTCTGTTTTATAGACACCAATGGAGAATATAGTAAAAATTTATATAATATTGAAGAAGAATTGAATAAATTGGGTTTTAAAAAAGACAAATGGTGGTGGAAATATTTATATGATGAAAAAAATAATGAAATAAAGTTAAAAGAGTTGGATAGTGAATTAGCTTGTATTATTATGGATGATGAAAAACTTAAAAAATTAGTTATAAATCTAGTTGATAGGATAAGAGCTGATTATGACAAAATAGCAAATGAATTAGAAAAAATAGATTAGGACATTAGTAGAGAAAGGAGAAATAAAAGGTGAGAGAGTAAACTATTCTCTATAAATTAGCTTTTTATGATATAAATAGGCAGCTTGATAAAGATAATTCGCTGAATCATTATCTTGATATTCATGGATATATTCCTTTATGGGTTCTTATAAAAATTTTTACATTAGGAAGGGTTAATAATTTTTATAGCAATATGAAAGATACTGATAAGAATAAAATCGCAAAAGAATTAGCTTTCACTTCTCGTTTAGATAGTGAAAATATTACAAAATATACTAAGTTAATTACTTTATTTAGAAACTTATGTGCTCACGAGGAAAGAATGTATAATTTTAAGAGTTTGAATCAAAAAAAGGGACCTATTAATTTACCAAAAACACCTTTTCATAATGCTTTAAATATTCCTGAAAATACAAATAGAAATGGAGTGTTTGATGCAATTATCTGTTTAAAGTATCTACTGGCTCGAAATGATTTTTTAATTTTATTTAATAAAATAGAAAGTCTAATAAATATTCTAAATGAAGAAATAAAATCTATTGATATAAACGATATTTTACTTGAAATGAACTTTCCCATAAATTGGAGAAACATTAAAGAGTTATAATTTATACAGACAAAGAGGCTGACTCCAAAAGAGAACTTTAATGAAAAGTATCTTTTTGGACCAGCCTCTTTTAAAATTATTTAGCTAGACAAGCAGCACCAATAGCACCGGCATAACGGGCTAAATTATGTGATAAAACTTCTGTTTTCAACTCTTTAGATAACTGTTCGATGAAATAATCGCTTTCACAAAGTCCACCTGAAAGAAAATATACATCTGATTTTGGAAGTCGGCTTACTAACCCTGCAACTTTTTTTATAACAGATGAGATAACTCCGTTAGCTATATCCTCCTTTTTAGCTCCAGAACCAATAAAACTTATAACTTCACTTTCAGCAAATACTGTGCACATTGAAGAGATTGCAACCTCTTCCCCTTTCATAGCCAATTCATAAAGCTCATCTAAATGCACACCCATACTATTAGACATAACTTCAATAAATCTGCCTGTTCCAGCAGAGCATTTATCATTCATTAAAAAATTATTAACACTCCCTTTACACATCTCAATTACTTTAGTATCTTGTCCACCTACATCAATAATAGTTATATCACTAATTTTTGAAATATATTCTACCCCTTTAGTGTGACAAGTTATCTCTGTTAAAGTTTTGTGAGCAAAAGGAACAGATACCCTTCCATACCCTGTAGCCACTATTTTACATTTTGAAAGGTCATACCCTTCATTTTCTAATCTTTTTTTTATATCAAGAGAGGTTTGAACACTGCTCCATCCACTTGGGACTATAAAATATTTTTCCAATATATCATTATTTAATATTGCTACTTTTGTTGCAGTAGAACCTACATCAATACCTATTTTTACCATATGACCTGCTCCTCCAATTTATAATTAATTATTAATAATGTTTTTTAGAACTCTTTAAATGATAACACTTAGAAAAAGTTCAGTCAACTAAAAAAACAAGAGGCAGGTACAATGACGCATCAGCTTCAATTAAAAGTAGATATTTACTGTATACTCATTATTTAATTTTCTCTTGATAATAAACGGTTATAACTGTAAAATATAGGTGTATGATTAAAAAGTTAAGGAGAGTAACTATGCTTTGAAGAGTCTGAGTAACTAAATTTCTTAGGTTAAGAATATAATTATTAAATAGGAGATTCCAACAAACCCTATTTAATAAAAATTGAAATCTGCCAAGTGCGGCATAAAAAAATTAAAATTAAAGGGGATGTTTATAGGAATGAATTTTGATGAATTATTGGAAGAGTTTGTAGAAGCAAGAAAAAATGGTTTTGTCACGGTAAAAGAGTTTAAAGATCAAGGGAAGAATATAGTAGGAACTTTTTGTACATATACCCCTAAAGAGCTTATTTATGCAGCAGGAGCTTATCCAGTTTCACTTTGTGCAGTTTCTGATGCAACGATACCTGCTAGTGAAGTAGATCTGCCTAAAAATTTATGTCCACTTATTAAATCAAGTTACGGTTATGCTATAACAGATAAGTGTCCATATATGTATTTTTCAGATTTAGTAATAGGTGAGACAACTTGTGACGGAAAAATGAAGATGTTTGAACTTTTAGGAAAAATAAAAGATACATATGTAATGCAGCTTCCTCACAGTCAGGATAATGAGTATGCTAAAGCCATGTGGGAGAAAGAGATATATAGACTTAAAGATAGATTAGAGGAGAAGTTTTCAACTGAAATAACAGAGGAAAAATTAAAAGATGCTATTAAAAAGTGTAATATAGAAAGAGGGGTTATAAAGGACTTTTATTCTTTAGGGAAGTTAGTTCCACCCCCTATATCTGGGTATGAGATGTTTAATATGCTAAATGGTGTGCTTTTTACATTTGATAAAGAGTATCAGAACAGAAAACTGAAAGAGGTTACTGAACATTTAAGAGAGATCCATGCAAAAGGGGAGAGTAAAATCTCAAAAGATAGACCTAGAATACTTATTACAGGGTGCCCTATTGGTGGAGTTGCTGATAAAATCATAAAGCAGTTAGAAGAGGTTGGTGC
This sequence comes from Fusobacteriaceae bacterium, assembly GCA_017984315.1. GTDB lineage: Bacteria > Fusobacteriota > Fusobacteriia > Fusobacteriales > Fusobacteriaceae > JAGNZR01. The sequence goes on from JAGNZR010000023.1 coordinate 4,438, forward strand.
AGTAGTTGTTATATATGAAAACTGCGGTGCAAGTAAAAATATGGAGAGATTAGTTGACGAAACTATAGATCCTATGAGAGCTATAGCTGAGAAATATTTAGCAATTCCATGTTCTGTGATGACTCCCAATAAAGGTAGAGAGGAGCTTCTTACAGAGCTTATTAAAGAGTATAAAGTTGATGGTGTAATTGATATTATTCTTCAATCTTGCCATACATATGCAATTGAGACTAAAACTATCCAAAAACATGTAAACAGTTTAGAAATACCATTTTTAACAATAGAGACAGATTATTCTACTTCAGACAGCGGACAGATAAGAACAAGATTAGAAGCTTTTGTAGAGATGATTTAAAAAGTTTAGAAAATAAAAAATTACTCAGCCCAAAAAGGTTGAGTAATTTTCTTTTTTTATTCTTTAGAAGCTCCACTTATTAGACCATCTATTAAATATCTTCTAAAAATTACAGCAAAAATACCTGGAGGAAAAAGAGCTAAAATCCCTGCAGCAGCCATTTGCCCATAATTTGTAATATCTTTAGATGAGAACTCTGCAATTAGAATACTAAGTGGTTTTGTCTCTCTAGATGAAGCCAAAATCAAAGGGATTTGATACTGATTCCATGACATTAAAAATATCATAAGTACCCCTGTTAGAATAATCGGATAAGTATTTGGAAGTATTATATAGAAAAACAGTTTCATCCTTCCACACCCCTCAATCATCGCCATCTCTTCTATCTCTAAAGGGAAAGTCTTAAAATAATTCATAGTTACCCAGATTATCATAGGTAAAAAAGATGATACATAAATTACTGAAAGCCAAAATGTATTATCTAAAATTTCCAAATCAGCAAATATAGTATATAAAGGGATAATTGTAGTAAATAAAGGGATTATCAAAGTTACTAAAATCATATTTTTAATAAGTGTTTTTCCTTTAAACTTCATCCTTGCAAAGGCGTACCCACAAAAGACAGAACATGGAATCCCTATAAGAATAGTTACAAAAGCTGTAACTGTGGAGTTTTTAATGGCATTTAAAAAACTTGTACCCTCTTTTAAATTGATATTTAGAAGTTTTGAATAGTTTTCTAAAGTTATCTTTTGTGGAAAAATAGTAATATTATTGCTAAAAAGTATAGAATCAGGGGTTATGCTTATAATAAAACACCAGATAACAGGTGTTAATGTAAAAATTAAAAATATTAAAACCGATATTATATAGACAATATTAACTTTTTTTAATCTCAATCTTCCCACCTTTCTTTATTTAGAAGTTTTATATATAGAAATCCTAATAACCCTGTTATCACCATTATTATATAAGTTATAGAACTTCCATACCCTATATTAAAATAGGAAAAAGTTTTAGTGTAGTTATGAACTATTAGTGTTTCACTTGAAACACGGTATCCCACTAAAGAGATAAGCTCATCAAAGGCAGTTATAGAGCTGAGGATTAAATTAGTAAATACTATTATTATAGATGGGATAAGCATAGGTAGTGTAATATATCGAAACCTGTCTAAATAAGAAGCTCCATCAATATGTGAAGCTTCATAAATATCCTTAGAGATAGACTGCATATTAGCTAGTAAAACCACTGCACAAAAAGGGATTGCCCTCCAAGAGATAATAATAGATAAAATAAAAAGGGTGCTGTATCTATTGTTTAACCATTGAATAGGCTCATCAACAATATTTAAAATGTATAAAACTTTATTGATTAACCCAAGTCCAGGATAAAAGATAAATTTCCACATAAGTCCATTAACAACAGGGGGCAGTGCCCAGGGTAAAATTGCAACAGCAGTGAGTAAATTAGTAATTTTACTTTTTTTATTTAAAATTAAAGCCACAATAAAACTAAAAATAATACCTAAAATTGAAACAATACCAATAACAAATAGAGTATTACCCAGAGCAGATAAAAAATCTGGACTGGATAATACTTCAACATAATTTTCTAAACCGATAAATTTTTTGTTGTGTAAATCAGTTAGTTTATAGTAGTGCAAACTATATATAAAAGTCAGAATAATTGGATAGTATACAGTAGTAGCCAGTATTAATATACTAGGAAAAATTAGAAGATAAGCTAATCTATTTTCGTTATTCATCTGACTCCTTTTTAAGTTACTTATTTTTTACAATTAAATCTTTTAATTTTAAATCCATCTCATTAACTGCCTGTTCAGGTGTTATAGTTCCACTTGCCATTTTGTTTATAGCATTGCAGAATATATCGCTCATTTCAGCATAATATTTAGGAACACCTGCAGGGAATGGAGAGTTAACAAGGGCTGCTGTTTCTTTCATTTTTCCAGAGTGCTTAATATCATCAGAAGCTATAAGCTGCTCTAATACAGTTGTTCTTGTAGGGATGATACTTAACTCTTTATAGAAATCCTTCTGCATTTTTTTTGAGCTATACCATTTAACAAATGTTGCTGCAGCCTCTTTATTTTTAGATAGAGATGAGATACCGATAGCTTCTGTTAAAGCCATAGTCTGTTTAGTTTTTCCATCTTTTCCTGGTGGAATGATAACCTCAATTTGACCTACAACTGTTGAAAACTTGCTGTCAAATGCTTTTTCAATAAAACGAGTAGGACCAACCATAAATGCTGCCTCTCCAGATATTAACTGTCTGTAAGTATCTGAATCTTTTGAAGTCAGGTTTGCAGGGTTAATAAGATTATTTTTTACAGCTCTATCTATAAATTGTAGTGTAGATAAAGCATTCTCTTTGTTTAGTGTATTATTATCATTAAATACTTTTCCATCTCTTAAATATGTAAGCCATAAAAATGCTGTAGTAGTACCTTCAGTAGCATTTAAAGGAAGTGTATAAGGGTATTTTAAAATCCCTTTTTCTTTTAAAGTAAGCATCTGTTTTTCAACGTCAGACCAAGTCATCGGTTCTTTTAAACCAGCTTTATCATAAATATTTTTATTGTAATAACCGATACGGAAATCATTTGCATATGGAACTGCTAAAATTTGGTTATTAACAGTAAATGAAGAGATACTTGGAATATCCTCAATATCTTTTTTATCTAAATTGATAGGTTCTAGCCAACCAGCACTTTTGAATTCACCTACCCAAGACCAGTCAACTTCAACTACGTCAGCAGCAGCTTTTTTTCCAACAGCAGCAATAGAGATCTTATCTCTTATGTCATCCCATGAAACAGTTTCTACATTAACTTTAATTCCAGATTCTTTATAAAATTCATCCAACATCTTTTCATTTGGAACTCCCCACTCTGGAACCATAAAAGTAATCTCTTTACCTTTTGAATCAGCACCCATTGCAAAGTTAAAAACAAGTGTAAATAAAATCGAAGTCATAAATAATAGTTTTTTCATTTTCTCTCCTTATAAAATAGTTTAAGTTACGCTGCACTTAGCATATTAAAATAGAATTGAATATAGACCCCTTAACCTAAGAGATGCTTCTGATCAGTAGTTTCAAGTCATTTACAACACCCCTTTTTATAATTTAGAATAACATTTATAAAAAAAATAAATTGTTAGTTAATAATACTTCTTTTTTGCTTATTTTTCAAGTTTTAAACTAAATAGAAAAAGGGTTAGCTCTCATAGAGCTAACCCTTTTCCATTCAATTTTATAAAGCAGTTAACATTTCCTAAGAAAAACACTTGCCGTGAAGCAAGCCCACAAAGTAGCGTAGCTGGAAGGCTGGTTTTTCGTGGAAATATTAACTGTAATTTTTTTATTAGATATTGTATTGTTTGATCATATTGTTAATTCTTGCAAGAGTTCTATCTCTACCTATAATAAATAGGATATTGAATAGATCTACCCCTTTAGGAAGTCCAGTTAAAACTGCTCTTAAAGGCATATAAACTTTTCCAGGTCCCTCTCCAATCTCTGCTAGTGTATCTTGTAACATCTTTTTAGCATCATCTAAAGTAATATCATCTGATGAGTAAGCTGCTAATTTTTCAGCAAAAAGCTTGATAGATTTTTTACCAGCTTCATCTTTTATAACAGTATGTAATCTTTCAATCCCTTGAACCTCTTTTTTGTCCATCTCTTCAGTTATCTCTGGGAATGAGTATTCATCTTTGAAATAAACTTCAGATGTCTTAGCAATCTCTTTCATAGTGATGCAAGATTCTCTTTGAAGCTCAACAATTTTAGTCAGAGCTGTAAGAAGTTTTGGAGAGATCTCTTCACCGATATATCCAAACTGTCTAAAGAATGGGATACACATCTGTGTAAGCTCTTCAATAGGCTTAAGTCTCATATGCTGATTGTTTACCCAACCAAGCTTAACAAGGTCAAATACAGGACCTCCTAGAGATACTTTATCAATGTTGAAGTTGTCTTTAAACTCTTGAAGTGTAAATATCTCTTTATCTCCAAAAGAGTAAGCCATAAGTCCTAAGAAGTTAACTAACCCCTCTTTTAAATATCCTTCCTCTTTGTACCATAAAAGTGATACAGGATTTTTTCTCTTAGAGATTTTTGTTCTGTCACTGTTTCTTAAAAGTGGCATATGGATAAACTCAGGAGCTTCCCATTTAAACGCTTTGTATAATTGAATATGCTTAGGTGTAGAAGGGATCCACTCCTCAGCTCTAATAACATGAGTGATACCCATTAAATGGTCATCTACAACGTTTGCTAAGTGATAAGTTGGGAAACCGTCACCTTTTAAAAGAACTTGGTCATCAATCTTATCATTTTCAAAAACAACGTCTCCTCTCAATCTGTCTTTTATAACAGTTGTACCGTCATAAGGCATCTTAAGTCTTATAACATGCTCCTCTCCAGCAGCAAGTTTAGCATTCACTTCCTCTTTAGATAGAGATCTACAGTGACCATCATAACCTGGAGCTCTTCCCATAGCTTTTTGTCTCTCTCTTAAGTTATCAAGTCTCTCTTCAGAACAGAAGCAGTAGTAAGCCTCTCCATCTTCAACTAATTTTTTAGCATAATCTCCATATAAATGGAATCTTTCAGATTGTCTGTATGGTCCATACTCTCCACCAACATCAGGACCCTCTTTCCAGTTAAGCCCTAACCATCCAAGTGTATCAAATATCATCTGTTCTGAACCAGCAGTATATCTATTTTGATCAGTATCCTCTATTCTTAAGATAAAGTCTCCTCCATTTACATGGGCGAATCCGATATTAAACATAGCTATATAAGCTGTTCCAACGTGTGGATCTCCTGTAGGTGAGGGAGCAATTCTCGTTCTAACTCTCTTCTCCATTTTTATTCTCCTTAATATTTTTTCATTAACTCTTTGATTGTAGTTAAAAGTTCATTTTTAGCTACCTCTAAAGTCTCGTTTGTTCTTCTAATTTTAAGCTCTACAATACCATCTACAGCTTTTTTACCTGCAATAACTTTAAAAGGGAATCCTATTAAGTCTGCATCTTTAAATTTAAATCCAGGTCTTTCATCTCTATCATCTATCATAGAATCTATACCAGCATTTGTAAGCTCTTTATAAACCTCTTCAGCTAAATTTACTTGATTTTCATCTTTTAAGTTTGCAGGGATAACATCTACAACAAATGGTGCAATAGCAGACGGCCAAATAATACCATTTTCATCAAAGTTCTGCTCAATTGCAGAAGCCATAGTTCTAGAAACTCCAATTCCATAGCATCCCATAATTATAGTGTTGCTAGCACCATTCTCATCAAGAACAGTAGCTTTTAAAGCTTCAGAGTACTTTGTTCCAAGTTTGAATACATGTCCACACTCAATACCTCTTGCAACTTTTAAGTGACCATTACACTTTGTACACCCTTCACCAGCTTTAGCCGTTTTAACATCTTTAACAATATCAGCTGTATAATCTAATCCGTAGTTTAAATCTATATAGTGAGTATCCATCTTGTTTCCACCAGCTGTATGGTTAGGGATTTTTATTATAGATTCGTCAGCAATAACTTTAATCCCTTTAGCTTTTAAATCTATACCAAATGGTCCAATATACCCTTTAGCAAGTCCTAAAGCTTCAATCTCAGCATCAGACAGAAGTGCAACATCAAGAGTATCAATAATATTCTTAAGTTTTACTTCATTAACTTCATAGTCCCCTCTTATTAAAACCATATATGGCTCATCTGTAACCATATCTTTATACATCATAGCTTTAACAGTTTTTTCTACAGGGATATTCAAGTATTTTGCAACATCATCTATTTTAGAGACATTCGGTGTATCCATAAGGAAAACCTCTTTTTTCTCCTCAGAAGGCAGATTAACTAATCTACTTTTTGCTGTCTCAACGTTAGCAGCATAGTTACATGTATCGCAGAAAACAATTTCGTCCTCTCCAGATTCTGCTAAAACGTGGAACTCTTGAGAACCAGTTCCTCCAATTGCACCAGAGTCAGCTTCAACTGGTCTGAATACTAATCCACATCTTTCAAAAACTCTTGAATATGCAGCTTTCATATTTTCAAACTCTTTATCTAAACACTCAGGAGTGTTGTGGAAAGAGTATGCATCTTTCATTAAAAACTCTCTACATCTCATAAGTCCAAATCTAGGTCTTCTTTCATCTCTAAATTTAGTTTGAATTTGGTAAAGATTAATAGGTAAAGATTTATATGAAGAGATATCATTTCTGATGATATCTGTAACAACCTCTTCATGTGTTGGGCCAAGTACAAAATCTCTTTGATGTCTATCTTTTAATCTAACCATTTCCGGGCCCATTACGCTCCATCTACCACTTTCTTGCCAAAGCTCTGCAGGTTGTAACACGGGCATGAAGATCTCTTGAGCTCCTGCTCTGTCCATCTCTTCTCTAACAATGTTTTCAACTTTTTTAAGGGCTTTGTAACCTAAAGGAAGATACGAGTATACACCACTGGCTAGCTTTTTAATCATTCCAGCTCTCATCATTAAAATATGACTGATAACTTCTGCTTCTTTAGGAGTCTCCTTAAGAGTTTTAATATAGTACTTACTAAATCTCATGATTGTTCCTCCAAATTAAAATATTTTATTCATAGAATATCTAATAATTTTATCAGTATAAGCCAATAGTGTCAATACGATAATGGTAATAGATAGAAAATGTTAAACTAGTTTTTTTGTTAAAATTATATTATAATGGTAGATAAACAAATAGGGGGGAGTAAATGATTTCAAAACTATATAAAAATACTAAAAATCCGGAAAAAAGAAAGGAAAGCATTTTAATCGCTATTGTAGTTTGTTTTTTCTTTTTTAATATATTGAATATTATTATTGAAGATCATGAGCAAGTAATCAAAGGGTTCATCAGTATAGTGACTTCACATGCTATTTTAATTACTGATTATTTAGTTATCGGTGGAGTAGGTGGAACATTTTTAAATGCTTTTTCTATTTTAATCTTTAATTACACTTTGATGAAAGTATTTAAAGTTCCTGTTACAGGTCTTTCAGTAGCGGCAAATTTTACGGTTTTTGGATTCTCTTTTTTCGGAAAAAATATTTTCAATATTTTACCTATATATTTAGGAGGGATACTTTACTGTAAATATGAAAGTATAGATTTTAAAGAGATTCTTGTAATATTATTTTTTACCAGTGCTTTAGCACCTTATATAAGCGAAGTAGCTTTCAGTATAAATGCAGGGGAAGGGGCTTATATAAACGCTGTATGTCTTGGGGCAATAATTGGCTTTTTAGTTACACCTCTTGCTAAAAAAATGGCTAATTTCCATGAAGGTTTTAATCTATATAATGTAGGTTTTACAGGTGGAATATTAGGTTCTGTAATAAGTGCGGTAATGAAGGCTTATCATTTTGAAATAACAGATAGAAAAATTATATCAGAGCATCATCATGAGCCACTTTTAATACTCTCTGTTATAGCTTTTTCAGGTTTTATTCTCATAGGTTACTATAAAAATAACAGATCTTTTAAAGGGTTATCTGATCTGTTTAAAGATAGTGGGCATAAAGTGGATTTTATTGCAAAATATGGAGTAGAAGTGACTCTTATTAACATGGGAATATTAGGTTTTGTTGGTATTGCATATATTTTAGTTATGAATCAGATACTAAGCGGTCCCCTTCTTGCAGGAGTTCTTACAATGGTAGGGTTCGGTGCTTATGGAAAACATATAAAGAATACTCTGCCTATACTTATAGGGGTAACTTTAGCAAGTTATGGAACTACGGTCAGCGATAATTTTACTGTTGTTCTTTCAGGTCTTTTTGGAACATCTATGGCTCCTATAGCAGGGGTTTATGGGACTTTTTGGGGAATTATAGCAGGGTGGCTGCATCTCTCTGTAGTTAGAAGTATAGGGGTTATGCATGGTGGACTTAATCTATATAACAACGGTTTTTCTGCAGGGATAGTGGCAGGGGTCTTACTTCCTGTAATGAATACAGTAAATGAGAATATAAAGATGAGAAAAAATATGTATTTAGAAAGAAGGAAAACAATTCATGACACAATGGCAGAGGTTAAAAAATATTTAAAAACAAAAGAGGAAGATGATAGCGTGGAGGGGAAAGATGCATAGACTAAAATTTTTAAAAATAAAATTGGAAAAACACCCTACAAAAGAGTTGACTTTAGAGTCTTTAGATAAACCACATGCAATAGCATCTTTAGTTTTAGACAACACAATGAAACAAGGGTTATTTGTTGAACAATTCAGACCAGGTGTAAATGGAGATTTTTTAGAAATCCCAGCTGGCATAATAGAAAAAGGGGAGAGTGAGCTTTCAACTCTTTATAGAGAGATAAGGGAGGAAACAGGATACTCACCAGAGGATTATGATATTATTTATAATTCCAAAAGACCATTGATGGTTTCACCTGGATATACAAGTGAAGGGGTATACATATATATAGTGAGGTTAAAAAGTAATGATATACTCCCAAGTGAGCTCTCTTTAGACGAATCTGAAGATTTAGTCTGCAAATGGGTAGAGATAGAAGAGGTTAAAAATTTCACATCAGATTTAAAAACTCTTTATTCTATAGAAGTTTTAAAAAATTTGCAACTGATGGGTTAATATTAAATTATATAAAGGTGAAACTTATGGAAAGTAATCTATGGTATGTGTATATGTTAAGGTGTGAAGACAACTCTATTTATACAGGGATAGCTAAAAATTATGAAAAAAGGTTTAAAGAGCATTTAGATGGAGTTGGTGCTAAATACACTAAAAGCAGAAAACCGGTAAAAATTGAAAAAATTTTTCAATGCTTTACAAGATCAGAGGCTTCTAAATTAGAGTATAAAATAAAAAAATTAACGAAAATTAAAAAAGAAAAATTAATTTTTGAATAACTGAAAAACACTGAAAACATTAGAAAAACTCTTATTTATCTAGAGGGGAACAAAATATTTTTTAAAATTAATAAAAAAAAACTTAAAAAAGTATTGACTCATTTTATTCTATATGGTAATATAATAAATGTCCGTGAGGGAAAGCGACAAACGCTAAGAACTCTTAAACATGCCTGGGTGGCGGAATAGGTAGACGCACAGGACTTAAAATCCTGAGGTATCTGATACCGTGCCGGTTCGATTCCGGCCCCAGGCACCACTTTTAAAACTTGGAGTTTAAAAGGACAAAAAAATATAGTGTCGCGGGATAGAGCAGTTGGCAGCTCGTCGGGCTCATAACCCGAAGGTCGCAAGTTCGAGTCTTGCTCCCGCCACCAAAACAATTAAATAAAATATATATGCGGGAATAGCTCAGTTGGTAGAGCGTCAGCCTTCCAAGCTGAATGTCGCGAGTTCGACCCTCGTTTCCCGCTCCAAGTATGCGTCATTAGCTCAGCTGGTAGAGCACACGACTTTTAATCGTGTTGCCACAGGTTCAAGTCCTGTATGACGCACCATTTATGTGTCTGTAGCTCAGTTGGATAGAGCAACGCCCTTCTAAGGCGTGGGTCAGGAGTTCGAATCTCTTCAGACACGCCATTAAATTTAGGAACACATAATGTGTTTAACCAACGGATCCATAGCTCAGTTGGTTAGAGCACTCGGCTCATAACCGAGTGGTGGTTGGTTCGATTCCAACTGGATCCACCAATTGCCCCGTTCGTTCAGTGGTAAGGACAGCAGATTTTCACTCTGTAAACAGGGGTTCGATTCCCCTACGGGGTACCATAAAACTTAATATGAATTTGGAGAGTTATCCTAATTGGTAAGGAATCGGTCTTGAAAACCGACGTCGTAAGACTTCAGAGTTCGAGTCTCTGGCTCTCCGCCACATACGCCCAGATAGCTCAGTCGGTAGAGCAGGAGACTGAAAATCTCCGTGTCCGTGGTTCGATTCCGCGTCTGGGCACCATTAAGTTTTAAAGTATCAGTACCCATTTATGGTCGCATAGCTCAGTTGGGAGAGCACCTGCCTTACAAGCAGGGGGTCACAGGTTCAAGTCCTGTTGTGACCACCATTAATTTTTGGGGGTGTAGCTCAGTTGGTTAGAGCGCATGCCTGTCACGCATGAGGTCGCGAGTTCGAGCCTCGTCACTCCCGCCATTTAAGTTAAAAATCAGATGTGAAAACGTCTTTTTTATATATAGACAATTTATTTCTGCCTGGGTGGCGGAATAGGTAGACGCACAGGACTTAAAATCCTGAGGTATCTGATACCGTGCCGGTTCGATTCCGGCCCCAGGCACCACTTAGAAAATTCGGAGAGTTTTGGCTCTCTTTTTTTTTGCAAAAAAAAGGAAAACATAAGAGTGACAAGAAAATATTT
>JAGNZR010000023.1:15267-18020 GCA_017984315.1 Fusobacteriaceae bacterium
ATATAGAGATTTTAAAAGAGTTAAAAACTGAAGAGAATGGGTTTATATTTTCAAATATTTTTAGTGAAAAATTATTAAAAAAGTTCAACAAAGAGTTAGAAGAGGCAAAATCTGACGGTACTGTAGACAATTTAAAAAAGAAGTATGGAATAGAGTGATAAGGGAAGGGGGTATTATATTATGATATCCCTTTTTTATAATTCATAATAGGAAAAAGATATGTTATAATAAAAAATATAGATTTAGAATAGGAGCTGAATATGAAATTTATAAAGTGGATTTTAAATAACATTAAAAAACTGATTTTCTTTTTTATAAAGCAGACCGTGATATTTATTTATAGAACTTTTCTGCTATTTGTTTTAGTTGTGGGGATAGCCTATTTTATATATACCTCTTTTGAAGCGCAAAAAATGGCTGAGATGAACAAAAAATATGAGTATGTAGAGATTGATATGAACAGGGAGTTTAAAGAGGGGGGACAAAAGCTGATTGACCTTCTAATGGGAGATAAAGTAAGTTACTTTGATTTTACTCAATCTTTAAAAGAGTTGGAAAAAGACCCAAAAGTCAAAGGGGTTATTTTTAAATTAGATGGGTACAGTTTAAGCTCTGCTCAAACAGAGGAGATATCTAAAATAGTAGAGGAGATTTCAAAAACTAAAAAAAGTTACAGTTACTCTACAGGGTTTACAAAAAATGACTATAGTTTTGCCCTTTCTACAAAAGAGATAATTATGCCTATGACTTATACATCTACATCTAATATAACAGGGTATGGAGTGGAGATCCCTTTTTATAAAAAAGTTGCAGATAAATTCGGAGTAGGGTTTACTGTTGTTCATATGGGGGATTACAAATCCTTTGGTGAAAATTTAGTGAGCACAAGTATGAGCCAGTATTCAAAAGAGAATATGCTCTCTTTATTGAATAAGCTCTACGGTAACTTTGTATCTAAAGTTTCCGAAAAAAGAGGGATAGATAAAACTTTATTAAATAAAAAAATATTGGATGGGGAGTTTGCTTATGCTACACCTGATCTGTTGAAGCAGATTAATCTAATAGATACTCACAAATACTACTCTGAACTGAAAAAAGAGTTAGATCCAGAGAATGAAAATATAATAAATTTTGATGATTATAGACAGTTAAAAGCTGTACAAAATTTAAATATGAATACATCAGCAAAACCAAAAAATAAAATTGGAGTAATAAACTTAAGTGGAAATATAGTGGAAGTTGATGAAAAATCTAAAGAGGTTATAACAGTAGAGAGCTTTGAAAAGATGTTTAATAAAGCTATGGCAGATGAAAATGTTAAAGGGATAGTCTTAAGGGTAAACTCTCCAGGTGGTTCAGCACTAAGTTCTGAGATTATACACAATATGATTTTAAATGGTAAAAACAGCAGCAAGAAACCTGTATATGTTTCAATGGGATCAGTTGCAGCATCAGGAGGATACTATATATCAGTTGCAGGGGATAAACTTTTTGCCAATAAAAACAGCATAACAGGATCTGTAGGAGTTGTATCTATAATTCCAAATATCTCTGGACTTGCAGATAAAGTAGGGGTAAATTTTGAAATTTTAACTAATGGTAAAAATACAGAGTTAAATTCTATAATTCAAAAGCCATCAGAGAGTAGACTAAAACTGATGTACTTGAGCAATGAGAAAGTTTATTCTGAGTTTAAAAATAGAGTTGCAACAAGCAGAGGGTTTACTCCAGAAGAGGTTGAAGCAGTTGCTAGAGGTCGTGTATGGACTGGAGAAGAAGCTCTAAACAATAGGATGATAGATGGAATAGCTGGGCTAGATGAAGTGACTATACTCCTTGCTAAAGAGTTAAAAATAGAAGAGGCCTATGAAGTGATAGCTATTTCAGAAGATGATTTCAAAGGGGATCTTCAAGGGTATTTTTCACTTTTAAAAAGTGGAGTTTTAATTGATACATTTTTAGAGATGAATGGGTTTGCTCCTTTAGGAAAAATTTTAAATATAGATACTCCCATTGTAAAAAACGGGCAACTATTTTATGCACCTTATGTTGAAAAGATAAAATAACTATGATATAATTTACGAAAATACAAAAAAATAAAATGTTGAGATAAATTAGGAGGAAAAAGTGGTAAGAAAATTAAAAACGACGAAAGCTGCAACACCAAATCAAGGTGACATTTTAAAACAGGCTCAAGCTATGCAGCAAGAGATGTTAGCGATTCAAGATGCTTTAAAATTAAAGGAATTAGAGGCTTCAGTTGGTGGAGGAGCAGTAGTAGCAAGAGTTAACGGACAAAAAGAGTTATTAGAAGTTAAACTTTCTGATGATATAATAAAAGAGGCTCAAGAGGATAAAGAGATGTTACAAGATCTTATCTTATCAGCTGTAAATGAAGCTATGAGACAAGCAGAAGAGTTATCTGAAAAAGAGATGTCAAAAGTAACTGGTGGAGTAAATATCCCAGGGTTATTTTAAAATATAAAATTTAATAAGATAAAAACCCCTTTCTGTTTAGTGAAGAAAGGGTTTTTTTTAAAAATACGTGAGGTATTGCAGTGGACGAGAAGAAAAAATTTAGGTTTTATGGAAGGGTATTATACTATATTGTAAAACTTTTAGATAAAACTTTAAGAGTAAAAGAGGTTATACCAGAAAGTTTAAACCAAGAGGAAACAATGGTTTATGGGTTTTGGCATAACAAAGTTTTAATAAGTATATTCGGATCTAAATGGGTAAAAAAAAGAGCAGGT
>JAGNZR010000024.1:0-5431 GCA_017984315.1 Fusobacteriaceae bacterium
ACAATGCCTGAGTTAAAATCTCAATATATGATAGCACCGTTACTTATATCTGCTTTTGGAATAGTAGCTTCAATAATAGCAACTATGACAGTAAAAACAGATGATCCAACAGCTGTTTATCATAAACTTGAAGGTGGAACAAGAATTGCAGGAATTTTAACAATAATCGGTTCTTACGGAATCATTAAATATTTAGGATTACCAATGGGTAACTTTGCAGCAATCGTTGCAGGATTAGTAGCAGGAATAGCAATAGCGTTCTTTACAGGTCTATATACAGATACAGGTAAAAGAGCAGTTAACAGAATTTCTGATGCAGCAGCAACAGGACCAGCTACTACTATAATTGAAGGATTAGCAGTAGGAATGGAATCAACTGTAGCACCTATATTAGTAATATCAGCAGCAATAATCGTAGCTTTCAAATTTGCTGGATTATATGGAATTGCAATTGCAGCAGTAGGAATGCTTGCTACAACTGGAATGGTAGTAGCAGTTGACGCTTACGGACCAGTAGCAGATAACGCTGGAGGAATTGCTGAAATGGCAGGATTACCACCAGAAGTTAGAGAGTGTACAGATAAATTAGATGCAGTAGGAAACTCTACAGCAGCAGTAGGTAAAGGGTTTGCAATTGGATCTGCAGCTTTAACAGCTTTATCTCTATTCGCAGCTTATAAATCAGCAGTTGAGATGAAAAGTGGAGCACCTTTAGCAATAGATGTAGTTAATCCTGATGTTATAGTTGGATTATTTATCGGTGGAATGTTAACTTTCTTATTCTCTGCTTTAACAATGACAGCAGTAGGAAAAGCAGCTATGGAAATGGTTGAAGAGGTTAGAAGACAGTTCAGAGAGATCCCTGGATTGTTAGAAGGAACAGGAAAACCTGATTACAGAACTTGTGTTGAAATTTCTACAAGATCATCATTAAGAGAGATGATTTTACCAGGAATATTAGCAATAGCAGCTCCAGTAATTGTTGGATTCTGGTCAGTACAAGCTTTAGGAGGATTACTTGCAGGTGCTCTAGTAACTGGTATATTAATGGCTATAATGATGGCTAATGCTGGAGGAGCATGGGATAATGCTAAGAAGCAGATAGAAGCTGGATACAAAGGGGACAAAAAAGGTTCTGATAGACATAAGGCAGCAGTAGTTGGAGATACAGTAGGAGATCCGTTCAAGGATACTTCTGGACCATCTTTAAACATCTTAATAAAACTTATGACAATAGTTTCACTAGTATTAGTGCCATTATTTGTTTAATAATAGTTAAAGAGAGTGTGAAAATTATCGCACTCTCTTTTTTTTATAATTTTTTTGTAAATACATTTAGATTTTTAGGAAAAAAATAAATAATATGGTATATTGTAATAGACAGTTAATAATATGGAGAGGTGCGTATGAAAAAAAAATATATTATAGTTTTAGTCACTTTTATAGTGTTAGTGAGCTATGCTCTTTATAAAGTACATAATTTTGGAGTTAAAGGGTATTTTTATAATGTTTATGTAATGACTCAGGAGAAAAAGATAAAAAAAGAGATAGAGAGAAAGATATATTCCAAAGAGTTTAATGACATAATCTCAAAAATAGAGCTCAATGGATTAAGTACAGTAAACTACCTTACAGATAGAGATAGTTTAAGAATAGCTTTGAATGATTCTAATTCTATTGAAAATATGAAAAAAATAAATAAACCAGATATAACGGCAAATGAAGCAGAGGCAATTTTAGTTGTATCGAGAGAGTTAACAGAGCTTCAAAAAGTTTCTGGGGAATTAAAAGGGTACTTGAAAAAGAGATTTAAAGATTTTGATTATGAATATATTGCAAATATTGGGGATAAAACTATTTCTTTTATTAGAGAAAAAGAAAAAATATACTCTTTATTGCCAGATGATATAACAAATGTTATAAAAGTAAGCTCTCTTGGTAAAGCTGAGCAGGTCCAAAAAATATTAAACGGAGTAGAGATCCCTAAAGAGATTGCATATTCTACTAAAGATTTTTTTGAGGATAAATTAGATATCAGCAATATGGAGAGTTTATATGTAATAAGTAAATCTTTATTAGAGCTTCAAGGGTTAATTCCAGAGCTGAAGCAGATACACCAAAAATTATATCCAAATTTAGATTATGAAGCTATAGCAAAAGATGGAAAACTCTACATAGACGATAAAAAAGCTGATGTATTGATTGAAAAAGAGTATTCAGAAGGGAAATACACTTATGAAAATCCCTATGTAAAAGTTAACCCTTACAATAGAGTGTCAAACAGTGTTTTAATAAAATACCCAGGTGTTGAAAAAGAGAATGTCACTGTAACTGTAAACGGAAGAGCTAACGGGAAAAATTTACAATATAAGGTAATAAAAGATAAAGATATTAAGGTTTTTGGTCTATATATCGGTGGAGAAGCTAATATAGTAACTATTAATAATGGAATAAAAGAGATTAAAATCCCTGTAACAATAGGGGAGTTACCAGATAATATGCCAAGTGTGGTTATTATGAAAAGCAAAGGGGATAATTCAGCAAAAAATATGATATATACAACATACGTATCAAATTTAAACTCTTATGGTTTAGTCTTTGACAAAGAGGGGAATATTAGATATATATTTGATCCTAACTTAAATAATGACAACAGTGGAAGATATTTGAAGTTTCATAAGGATGCTTTTATTTATTACACAAGAGATAATGTAGTTCTTTTTTCTAAAATAGGTAAAGTAATCAGTAGATTGAGCATGGAAGAGTTCAATAAAAAAAATGATGCACTTCCGTTTTTAGATACTGGGTATCCAGAGTTTACTTCAAAAAATATACTGGAGAGAAACTCTATTGTAAATACTAAAGGGTTTACAAATATCAATTATCCACTAGGACAGATAGTTGAAACAAATTCAGATACTGGAGAAATTATTTTTTCAGCCAACGTATATTTTGACTACAATGATAAAACAAAAAATAGTATAAATTCAAGTGAGGAAGTAGAGTTCCCTAATTAGGAGAAGGTATGGAGTATAGAAAGGATTCAAACTTAAAAATAGTATATATCTTGTTAACAGGAAGCGTTTATTTAGCTTCTAATTATTTAATGCCAATAGGAAAAGAGATGAACATAATCTCTGGAATAGTGTTTTTCTTGATAAATTTATCTCTTTATATAACTGGTGGGATGCAGTTTCATATCCCTAAGTATAAAAAAGGGGAGATATTTATGTGCTCTGCCATAAATATAGTATTTTTCTTTTTATGGTTCATATACTCTTGGGATTTTTGGCTGTTTCCATTTTTAGTGATATATTTAATAACTCAAATTGTAATTAGAGGGATAATGCTAAAAGCAACTTTTAAAACTGGGTATGTAACAGTTTTGGGACAGGGGAAAACTAAAGCAAATATAGAGGCAGGACTTGTGATATTAGAAGGGTATAAATATATCCCTTATGAAAATGAGATAGATGAAAGGGTCTCAGAATTTACGAAAAAAAATAAGATCTCTTTAGTGGTTTTAGGTAAAACAAAATTCACAAAAGAGGAGACAAAACACCTTTTTGACATAAGAATTTCAGGTGTAGAAGTAAAGAATTATTACGATTTTTTACAAGAGGTAGAAGGGAAGATAGATGTTGAAACTATAGATGAAAAGTGGATTTTAAATGCCTACGGTTTTAGACTGCTTTACAATAATTTTGAAAAACAGATAAAAAGAGCATTTGATATGATATTAGCAGTGATAATAGGAACGATAACTGCCCCAATAATGGTTGCTGCAGCAATTATTGTAAGACTGGAAAGTCCAGGAGCAATTATATACAGCCAAGCCCGTGTTGGAGAAAATAATGTTGAATTCAATGTGCATAAATTTAGAAGTATGAGGGCTGATGCTGAAAAAGATGGTGCTAAATGGGCTACTGTAAATGACCCACGTGTAACTAAATTTGGAAATTTTATGAGAAAAACAAGAATAGATGAGTTGCCACAGCTGTGGAATGTTATAAAAGGTGAGATGAGCTTTATAGGTCCAAGACCTGAAAGGATGGTATTTATAAAGGAGTTAGAAAAAGTAATCCCTTATTATAATTTAAGACATTTAGTTAAACCTGGTTTAACTGGGTGGGCCCAAGTAATGTATCCATATGGTGCTAGTATAGAGGATGCTAGACATAAATTGGAGTATGACCTTTACTATGTAAAAAACCAAAACCTACACTTAGATATGGTAATAATGTTTAGAACTTTAAAGACTGTACTGTTTGGAAAAGGAAGATAATATGGGACATTTGATTACTATTTTTACACCGACTTATAACAGAGAGAGTTATTTAAAAATATTGTATGATTCTTTAAAAAAACAAAAGATTAAAAATTTTCAATGGGTAATAGTTGATGATGGTTCAGTAGATAACACAAAACTGTTAATAGACTCTTTTATACAAGAGAGTCTATTTCCTATAATATACAAAAAAGTTGTCAACGGCGGAAAAATGAAGGCTATAAATATCGGACTGGATTTAGCAGATGGGGAGTATTTTTTTATAGTTGATAGCGATGATTACTTAACTGAAGATGCAACAGAACTTATAGAGCTATATTCTAAAGAGCTTCCTAAAGAGTTTGGAGGGCTGGTTTTTAGAAAACATAATATAGCTGGAGATAATTTTCCAGAGTTTCCTAAAGAGATAATAGATTCAAATCCTGTAGATATATTTTATAATAAGAATATATTTGGGGATAAAGCAGAAGTTTTTAAAACTGAGATACTGAATAGATTCAGATTTCCAGAGATATCTGGTGAGAAGTTTATACCTGAAGGGTTAATTTGGAATAGAATAGGGAAAGAGTATAATTTAAGATATATAAATAAAGCTGTTTATAACTTTGAGTATATAGAGGGTGGTTATACTAAAGGGTTTAAAGAGGTCATGAAAAAAAATCCAAAAGGGTTTGCTCTATATTATAAAGAGATGCTAGGTTATGATATTCCACTAGTGAATAAACTGAAATTTTTCGTAAGGTATATTCAGTCATTAATTTATATATTTATGAAAAAAAATTAAGGTGGTAAAAAAATGAAAATCCTACATGTGATAACGTCTTTAGAACTTGGTGGTGCAGAAAAACTGCTAGTTGATATTGTTAACCTACAAAGAGAAAAAGGTGAAGATGTAGATGTATTGGTATTATATGATAAAGAGAATGTATTTTCTATTAATAGCATAACTTCTAAATATAATTCAAAGACATCATATAAAAATATCTTTGAAATATTAAGTGTGATAAAAAAAGGGGATTATGATATTGTTCATACTCATTTAACTCATGCACAGTTTTGGACATCTCTTGCTAGTTTTTTAGATTGTACACAAATTTGTAAATGTGGAAAGAAAAAAAGAAGATATATAACTTCAGAGCATAG
>JAGNZR010000024.1:5531-11066 GCA_017984315.1 Fusobacteriaceae bacterium
AAAGGTGATTCTAAAGAGTTGGCAAAAAAAATATTGGCAATAGATGCTTTAGATGATAAAAGCAGTATAATAGAGAAACAAAAGGTTAAAGCAGAAGAGTACTCTTTGGAAAAAAGTGTAGATAAATATTTAAAGCTGTATAAAGAGGTTGTTAGTGGAGGTTAGATGTTCGGATATTATCCTTATATTTTCATAGGGTTATTTCTTCTTATAGCAGGTATATATGAAGTTTTTTTTACGAATAATTTGTATACAATCAATAGAGAGAGGAGCAATAGAGTGCTTTATCTCTCTCTTATTTTTATCTCAATAATTTTTATGACAAGATGCTTTGTAGGATGGGATTGGTACAACTATTATCCAGATTTTTTTCAAGATAAATTTGCTTATGAAAAAGGGTATCGTTTTTTTGTAAAATCTGTAAGAGCTCTCTATCCTAATTTCAATTTTTTTATAGGTATAAATACAGTAATAGATTTTCTTCTTTTAGGGTATATTTTAAAAAAGTATTCAAAATACCCTGTATTTACACTATTGCTATATCTCACTATAAATGGACTCTCTTTGGAGATTGATGTTATGAGAAATGTGAAAAGTATCCTTTTATTTTTAGTCTCAATACAGTTTATAGAGAACAGAAACTTTATTCCGTATATTTTATTGAATATAGTAGGGAGCTCTTTTCATGTTTCATCACTGCTTTATATCCCTTTATATTTTATTCTTAATTTAAAAATAGATAAAAAACTGATTTTAGGGTTATTTGTGGCTGGAGTAGTATATTACCTTTCAAATTATAATTTTATAATTGAGATAGTTAATAAATTAAATATTGAAAGATTAAATGGGTATAAAACATTGTTTATAGAAGGGGGCAGAGGAGTAAATATATTCTTTTTAGAAAGGGTAATATTTTTCTTCACAGTATATATTTTTCAACAGTTTATAAATGAAAAAGATTCGGTTAAATATAATATATTTGCTAATAGTGCATACATAGGAATATTTATATTTTTATATACAACGGAACTATCAATAATAAGTTTAAGATTATTTCTGATGTTTGTTTACTCTTATTGGTTTATATTTCCAATTATTATAGGGAGTTTACAAAACAGAATGGAGCTTAAAATTTTAGTTTTTATAGTGGCTCTATCCATAGGGTTATTTAGGAGTTATAATTTTTTAGGGTTTAAGGGAAATAAGATGGTTTATGGGTATGATAATATTTTTATAAAATCTGCTCCTATGGAGGAGAAAATAAAAATTTTAGAAGAAGCAAGAAAATATAATGATGATGGGATAAAAAAAGAGTTATTATTACAATATTAATAGAGGTGAAAGATGAAGTTACTATTTGTAGCGAATAAACTTTGGGATGTATACATTTTCAGAGGTGGAGTAATAAAGAGATTAGTTGAAGATGGGCATGAAGTTGCTATTTTAGCCCCTGTAGATGGAAGGATAGATGTAGAAAAAGAGCTAAGAGCTAAAGTTATAGACATTAAAGTTGATAAAAGAGGGGTTAATCCAGTTAAAGATTTAGAACTTATGCTGACTCTTACTAAACTGTATAAAGAGCTAAAACCAGATCTGATTTTCCATTACACTATAAAACTGAATATATTTGGGACTTTAGCATCAAAAATAGCAGGGGTAAACTCCATAGCTGTGGCAACAGGTTTAGGATATTCATTTGTTAATACAGGGTTAATCTCAAAAATAGCAAAACTATTGTATAAAATCTCTTTAAAATTTGCTAAAGAGGTTTGGGTTTTAAACAGCGATGATAAAGAGATATTAATTGAAGAGGGGATTACAGATAAAGAAAAAATCTTTATACTTCCAGGGGAGGGGATAGATACCAACCTATTTAAACCTTTAAAAAAAGAGAGAGAAGATGATAAAAAAGTATTTTTAATGATTTCAAGAGCAATTTTTGATAAAGGGGTCGCTGAGTACGCAAAGGCAGCAGAGCTGGCTAAGGAAAAATATGGAGATAAAGTTGAGTTTCAATTTTTAGGTGCTGTAGCTGAAGATAAAAAAGATGGATTTATAAAAGAGGATATGGAAGAACTGGTTAAAAATAATATTGTAAATTATTTAGGGATAACGAATGATGTACCAAGTATTGTAAAAGAGGCTGACTGCATAGTTTTGCCGTCATATAGAGAGGGAATTTCAAGAGTTTTGCTAGAAGCTGCCTCTATGGAAAAAGTTGCAATAGCCACTAATGTTACAGGGTGTAAAGAGATTATTGAAAAAAATAAGACAGGATTTTTAGTAGAAGCTGGATCTGTGGAATCTCTATTAGCAGGAGTAGATGAATTTATGAAATTAACTTCAGAAGAGGCAGTAGAGTTTGGAAAATCAGCAAGAGAGAAAGTTATAAAAGAGTTTGAAGAGAAAATAGTTTTAGAAATTTACAGGGAAAAGGTGAAAAAATATGGAGCTTAGTTTAATTGTACCTATTTACAATGTGGAGGAGTTTTTAAGGGAGTGTTTAGACTCTTTATATAAGATAAAGGGGATAGAGAAAGAGATAATATTAGTAAATGATGGGACAAAGGACAACTCTATGGCCATCATTAGAGAGTATGAAGCAAAGTACCCTGAAATCACAGTAGTAGTAGATAAACCCAACGGTGGTCTCTCTTCAGCAAGAAATGCAGGGCTTAAAATAGCTAAAGGGGAGTATGTCTCTTTTATTGACAGCGATGATTTTATAGATGTAGAGCTTTTTGAAAAATTTTATCATGAAGGGGTAAAAGATAAATTAGATATTATTATAGGAAATGCTATTTACTACAAAGATGGCGTTGTTGGAAATGAGCTATTTAGATCCCCAGCAGTTAAAGAGGGTAAAATAATGGCAGGTTTAGAGTTTTTAGATTTAAGTTTTAAAAAACCTAAATGTTTCAGAGAGGAAGTGTGGGACGACATCTACAGAAGAGAGTTTTTACTGGAGAATAACCTATTTTTTTATGAAGGGTTAATTCATGAAGATTCACTGTTTACGCCTCTTGCATATATAAAAGCTAAAAAAGTCAGATTTATTGATGCACCATTCTATTTTTATCGTCAAAGAGTAGGGGGTATAATGTCTAAAGTAGATCAAAGAAGTATTGATTCCCTTGAAAAAATCTGTATGCTGCTAATTGATGAGTATGAAAAACTGCAAAGTGAGATTGGGAAAAAATCTTTAAGTAAACTTATTATAAGTTTTTATAAAGTAGTAGTATACAAAGAGTATGATAAAGGTGGAGATTACAAATCTAAATATAAAAAATATAAAGAGATTTTTAAAAGATTAAATGGGTGCTGCAATGGTGTTTTAAATGAGATATTGCTGTATATTTCTTTTGATCTTTCTATATTTATGAGAAAAATTTTAAATAAAGAGATAACAAATAAACAGAAACTTCCTCAAGGAAAATAAAAGAGCAATTATTAACCTTTTTAAGAAAAAAAGTGACCGTTATGTTAATTGACAGCAAGAGATAAAAAAGATACCATATAAAAATAATTATAGTAGATATAAGTTATAAAAAAATTATATGTAACTTTTAAAATAGGAGTGAATCGAATGAAAAAAACAAAAATTGTTTGTACAATAGGACCATTAACAGGAACAGAAGAGGCTTTAGAAAAATTAATAGATGCAGGTATGAATGTAATGAGATTAAATTTTTCTCATGGAAATTATGAAGAGCACTTAGGAAGGATAAATAATCTTAAAAATGTTTTAAAAAGAACAGGAAAGAGAGTAGCAGTACTTTTAGACACAAAAGGACCAGAGATTAGAACAATTAAGCTTCAGGATGGAAAGGATGTTTCATTAATTGCAGGACAAAAATTCACTTTAACAACAGATAAAAAAGTTATTGGAGATTCCACTAAAGTAGCAGTAACTTATGATGGACTTGCAAAAGATTTAAAACCAGGGGACACTGTTTTAATTGATGATGGGTTAATTGAGATGACAGTTGAAGAGATAAAAGGGAATGAAGTTAGATGTGTAGTAATCAATAATGGAGAGTTAGGTGAAAATAAAGGGGTAAATCTACCAAATGTTTCTGTAAATCTCCCAGCTTTATCTGAAAAAGATCTACAGGATTTAAAGTTTGGTTGTGAAGCTCAAGTTGATTTTATTGCAGCATCATTTATAAGAAAAGGTGATGATGTAAGAGAGGTTAGAGCATGTTTAAATATTAACGGTGGAAAAGATATAAAAATAATATCAAAAATAGAAAACAAAGAGGGATTAGATAATTTTGAAGAGATTTTATCTTTATCGGACGGCATAATGGTAGCAAGAGGGGATTTAGGTGTAGAGATACCTGTAGAGGATGTTCCTTTTGCACAAAAAATGATGATTCAAAGATGTAATGAAGTTGGAAAAGTAGTTATAACAGCTACACAGATGTTAGACTCTATGATTAAAAACCCAAGACCAACAAGAGCAGAAGTAACTGACGTTGCAAATGCCATAATAGATGGAACAGATGCAATAATGCTTTCTGGAGAGACAGCAAAGGGAAAATACCCAGTTGAGGCAGTAACAGTAATGTCGAGAATAGCAGAGAAAACAGATGAGCTGATTCCATGTGTAGATGCTTTTGGAATAGGTGGAGAAACAGCAGTTACAGAGGCAGTTTCAAAAGGGGTTGTAGATGTATCTGAAGCTGTAGATGCTAAAGTAATAGTAGCTGGAACAAAATCAGGAAGATCTGCAAGAGCAATTAGAAAATATTTTCCAAATTCAGAGATACTGGCTATTACAAATGTTGAAAAAACAGCTAATCACTTAGTGCTGACTAGAGGAGTAACTACAGTTGTAGTTAAAGGTGCTTTATCTTTAAATGATTTTTTCCAATTGGCTGAAGAGAAAGCTGTAGAGCTATTTGGTTTAAAATCAGGGGATCGTATAATAGTTACTTGTGGTGAGGAGATTTTTAAAGAGGGAACAGCAAATACTTTAAAAGTAGTGACAATTAAGTAAAAAAATAATATAATAGCAGCAGGAATAAATATATTAAATATATTATAAAAATATCAGGAGGATTTAACAATGACAAGAATTGCAGATGTTAAAGCAAGAGAAATTTTAGACTCAAGAGGAAACCCAACAGTAGAAGTAGATGTAATATTAGAGTGTGGAGCAAAAGGTAGAGCAGCAGTTCCATCTGGAGCATCTACAGGAGCTTACGAAGCTGTAGAGTTAAGAGATGAGGATAAATCAAGATATTTAGGAAAAGGTGTTTTAAAAGCAATAGGGCATGTTAATGGAGAGTTAAAAGAGTTAGTAGTAGGGATGGATGCATTAGACCAAGTTGCTATAGATAAAGCAATGATAGATTTAGATGGAACTCCAAATAAATCTAGATTAGGAGCAAACTCTATACTTGGAATCTCTTTAGCAGTTGCAAAAGCTGCAGCAGAGGCTATGGGTATGCCACTTTATAAATATTTAGGTGGAGTAAATGCAAAAGAGTTACCATTACCTATGATGAATATATTAAATGGTGGATCACA
>JAGNZR010000024.1:11166-17716 GCA_017984315.1 Fusobacteriaceae bacterium
GAAACTTTAGATGCTATTGAGATGGCAAAAAGAGCTGGATTTACAGCAGTTGTTTCTCATAGATCTGGAGAGACTGAAGATGCTACAATAGCTGATATAGCTGTTGCAACAAATGCAGGACAAATTAAGACAGGGTCTACATCAAGAACTGATAGAATGGCAAAATATAATCAATTATTAAGAATAGAAGAGGAGTTAGGAACAGTAGCTAAATATGCTGGACTAGGAGTTTTCTACAACATAAATAAATAATAAATTTTAAGAAAGAGGCTTTGCCTCTTTTTTTTATTTATTTTTAAAATTTTTCTATAAAATATTAAAAAAAATAAAAAAAAAGGAAATAAATAAAAACTGTGTATATTAATAACGGAAGAAAAATTTCATTTAAAATTAAACAGAAAAAATTTTTCGTAAAAAACTATAAAAATACCCTACTAGTTGAAATATCAAAATGATTAAAACCTACAAAAAGTAGGCTTTTTAATTTGTTTTTGTTTTAAAAAAAAACTTTATGTTTTAAAAATATAAAAAAATTTTAAAAAATACTTGAAAAAATAAAAAATTAAGAGTAGAATACATTAATTTAAAAATTAAGTAGCAAAAACGAAAACAGCAAAACTTAAAAAGGGGGAGTAAATGAAAAAGATTTTTATAGCAGTATTATTATTTATAGTGTCAGCTTTTACTTTTGCAGCAGAAGCAGCATATCATATTGGTATAGTAACAGGGACAGGAACACAGACTGAAGATTCTTTACGTGCTACAGAAGAGCTTATCAGAAGATATGGGGAAGCTGGGAAAGGTGGAGAAGTAGTACATGTAACTTATCCTAGTAACTTTATGCAGGAGATGGAAACAACAATATCTCAAATTACAGGGCTTGCAAATGACCCTAAAATGAAAGTAATCGTAATAGATGAGGCTATTCCAGGAACAGTGGAAGCTTTCAGAAAAATCAAAGAGAAGAGAAGCGATATAGTTTTAATTGCTAACTCACCTCATGAAGATCCAGGGATGATTCAAGAAGTATCAGATTTAGCTGTAAATGTTGATAACGTTTCAGGAGGATACTTAATTATAAAAGCAGCTAAGCAGATGGGTGCTAATAAATTTATGCACGTTTCTTTCCCAAGACATTTAAGCTATGAATTAATGTCAAGAAGAATGAACATAATGAAAGAGGCTTGTAAAGATTTAGGACTTGAGTTTATTGAAATGACAGTTCCAGATCCTTTAAGTGATGTTGGAGTAACAGGTGCACAACAATATATTCTTGAGCAAGTACCTACTTGGTTAAAAAAATATGGAAATAATACAGCATTCTTTGCTACAAACAATGCTCAAACAGAGCCTTTATTAAAAAGAATAGCTGAAGTAGGAGGATACTTTGTAGTTGCAGATTTACCATCTCCTACAATGGGGTACCCAGGAGCTTTAGGAATTAAATTTGAAGATTCAGAAAAAGGTAACTGGCCAAAAATTATGAATAAAGTTGAGCAAGCAGTTGTTAAAGCTGGTGGTGGAAAGAGAATGGGAACATGGTCTTATTCATATCCGTTCATCTCTTTAATAGCTTTAGCTGAGCACGGAAAAGAAGTTGTTGATAAAGGGATAGATGCTACAGATTTCCCAGCTCTAATTAAAACTTTAGAAAAGAACACTCCAGGTGCTGGATGGAACGGAAGTAAATTAAGAGATGCTAAAGGTGTAGAAAGCGACAACTATTTCATGCTTTACCAAGATACTTATGTATTTGGAAAAGGGTATTTAGGAATTACTAATGATGTAGTTCCAGCTAAATACTATAACATTAAATAATTTAATTTTTGGGGGGGATATCCCCCCCCATTTATTTTTTAAAAACATTATACAATTAAAAAACTGTAAATAAAATATAAAATTTTGGTATAGGAGGGAGTAAGTTTGGATCAGTTATTGCTTAAAATAGAAAATCTTTCAAAATCTTTTGGAGAAAACTTAGTTTTAAAAGATATCAATATTGAGATTAAAAAAGGCGAAATTATAGGGCTAGTTGGAGAAAATGGAGCTGGAAAATCAACTTTAATGAAAGCTATTTTTGGAATGCCTGTTATTTCAGAAACAGGTGGATATGGTGGAAAAATAATTTTTGATGGAGTTGAAACTAATTTTAAATCACCTTTTGATGCATTAGCAGCAGGGATAGGGATGGTGCACCAAGAATTTTCTCTAATTCCAGGTTTTACAGCAAGTGAAAATATTCTTTTAAACAAAGAGTGCACAAAAAACAGTATGTTTGAGATCTTATTTGGTGAAAGAGTAAAACAGATAGATTTTCAAGAGATGAAAAATATTGCTAAAGAAGCAATAGATCATTTAGGAGTAGATATAGACCAAGAGGTATTTATATCTGATATGCCAGTTGCTCATAAGCAGTTTACAGAGATAGCAAGAGAGATAGCAAGAAAACAGACAAAACTATTGGTTTTAGATGAGCCTACAGCAGTTTTGACTGAATCAGAAGCTGAATTACTTTTAAAAACAATGAAGAGACTTTCAAGTGAAGGGATCTCGATAATGTTTATAACTCATAGACTGGATGAAATAATGTCAGTATGTGATAGAGTAGTGGTATTAAGAGATGGAATTTTAATTAATGAAGTTGAAACAAAAACAACTAATGTAAATGAGATTACTGAGTGGATGATTGGAAGAAAAATAGATGGTGCAACTGAAAAAAAAGAGTTAAAGCACAGTGATGAGACAATATTAGAAATAAAAAATCTAAGAGTGGATATGCCAGGGGAGTTAGTACTAGATGTAAACCTAAAAGTTAAAAAAGGGGAAATTTTAGGAATAGGTGGAATGGCAGGGCAAGGAAAAATAGGGATTGCCAATGGAATCATGGGACTTTACCCAAATGATGGAGAGGTAATATTTAAAGGGGAAAAACTGGATAATAAAGACCCTATGACACCTCTAAAAAAAGGGTTGTTCTTTGTGTCTGAAGATAGAAAAGGGGTAGGTCTTTTATTAGATGAGAGTATAAACGATAACATTGCTTATGCAGCTATGCAGATTCAAAATAGATTCTTCAAAAAGAATTTTTTAGGATTAAATGTTATTGATAAGGATAAAATTAAAGATAACTCAGATGTATACATTAAAAAATTAGAGATAAGATGCGTTAGTGGAAATCAGCGTGCTGGAGAACTAAGTGGAGGAAATCAGCAAAAAGTTTGTATGGCTAAAGCTTTCACAATTAATCCAGAGATACTTTTTGTTTCTGAACCTACAAGAGGTATTGATGTAGGAGCTAAAAAATTAGTTTTAGACACACTTAAAGAGTTCAATGAAAAATTAGGAACAACAATTATTATGACTTCTTCAGAGATAGAAGAGTTAAGATCGATGTGCGATAGAATAGCTATTGTAAATGAAGGACAAATTGCAGGAATATTAAAACCAGAAGATGATCTAATAGAGTTCGGAAAAATGATGGTTGGAGTTTCTAAGGTGGTGACAAATGAATAAAGTAAATGATTTTATAAAAAAAGCAGGGTGGCCAAGAGTAATCATAGGGTTATTTCTGTTAACGCTGTATATAATTGCCCCTTTTGTGGGGATAGATGTTGGAATCTCATTTAGTGATACAATTGTAAGATTTGGAATGAACGTAATATTAGTATTATCGTTGATGCCTATGATTCAATCAGGTACTGGTCTTAACTTTGGAATGCCTTTAGGTATAGAAGCAGGTCTTTTAGGGTCGGTAATAAGTTTAGAGTTAGGATATACAGGTTTATGGGGATTTGTAGCAGCAATATTGATTTCAATACCTTTTTCTGTTTTATTTGGTTGGGGTTACGCTTTTATACTGAATAAAGTAAAAGGTGGAGAGATGATGATTGCAACTTATGTTGGATTCTCATCTGTATCAATAATGTGTATTGCTTGGCTGATAATGCCTTTTAAATCACCTGATATGATTTGGGCTTATGGAGGTTCAGGACTTAGAACTACAATCTCTGTAGAGCAGTATTGGTTTAAAATATGCAATAAAATTTTAGGATTAGAGTCAATGACTTTTCCTCTAGGTGAGATTTTATTCTTTGCACTGTTAGCTCTTTTAATGACAATATTTTTAAAAACAAAAACAGGTTATGCTATGAGAGCAGTAGGACTTAATGATAATTTTGCTAAAGCAGTAGGAATAAATATTGATAGAGAGAGAGTTAAATCAATTATCTTATCAACAATTTTAGCAGGTGTAGGTATCGTAATATATGAACAGAGTTTTGGATTTATACAGCTGTATACAGCACCGTTTAATATGGCTTTTCCAGCTATCGCCGCAATTTTAATCGGGGGAGCTTCAGTAAAAAGAGTTACAGTTTTAAATGTTATTGTAGGAACATTTCTGTTTCAAGGGATTTTAACAATGACTCCAACAGTAATAAATGGACTTATAAAAACAGATATGTCTGAGACAATAAGAATAATTGTTTCTAACGGAATGATACTATACGCATTAACAAGAAAGGAGGGAGCATAAGATGGAAAAGTTTAAAAAACATGCTATAAATAATGTAGTGCCAATAATGATGTTGTTAATTATAGCGATAATGCTTCCTGTTTCAAAAATAGCTCCAGCAGATCTTGTTCAAGAGATGATAGACAGATTATCTAGAAACCTATTTTTAGTATTATCACTGTTAATTCCTATAATAGCAGGGATGGGACTTAACTTCGGTATTATATTAGGGGCTATGGGAGCTCAAATAGCTTTAATATTTATAACTGACTGGAATATACTTGGTACGCAAGGGATATTTTTAGCAATGATCTTATCAGTGCCATTTGCAGCTTTTTTAGGATATATAGGTGGAGTAGTTTTAAATAATGCTAAAGGAAGAGAGATGATTACTTCAATGATTTTAGGGTTATTTATAAATGGAGTTTATCAGCTTGTAGTGCTTTATGGAATGGGAAAAGTTATCCCTATTTCAAATGAGAGTATTTTACTTTCAAGAGGTTATGGAATAAGAAACGCCATAGATTTAAAAGGTATAAGAATGTTTTTAGATGACCAGTGGGCTATTAGATTAGCAGGTTATAGAATTCCATGCCTTACTATAGTTATAATCCTTCTTATCTGTGCTTTCATAATCTGGTTTAGAAGTACAAAATTAGGTCAAGATATGAGGGCTATCGGTCAAGATAGAGAGGTTGCTAAGGCCTCTGGAATAGATGTAGATAGAACAAGAATAATAGCCATAGTGTTATCAACAATACTGGCAGGACTTGGGCAAGTTATTTATCTGCAAAATGTTGGAACTTTAAATACTTATAACTCACATGAGCAGATAGGGATGTTTTCAATCGCTGCACTGCTAGTTGGAGGAGCAACTG
Organism: Fusobacteriaceae bacterium; assembly: GCA_017984315.1. Taxonomy (GTDB): domain Bacteria; phylum Fusobacteriota; class Fusobacteriia; order Fusobacteriales; family Fusobacteriaceae; genus JAGNZR01. The sequence continues at coordinate 16,558 of JAGNZR010000024.1, forward strand.
TATATAAAGCTACAATTTCTAATGCTATTACAGGAGTTTTACTTTTCCATATTCTATTCTTAATCTCTCCAAGAGCGGGAAAAGAGCTTATCGGTTCTGCTCAAATAGGGGAATTCTTCAGAGTATTTATCTCTTACGGAGTAATTGCTATAGCTCTAGTTCTTCATCAGTGGAAAAAAGATCAAGAAACTAAAGCGGAAAGACAGAGAAACTTAGAAGAGCAACTTAGAAAGAAAACACACAGGGGGGAGACTGAATGAAAAAAATAATAGCTTGTGCAGGTGTATTATTATTTTTTATAGTTTTATCTGTGTATCTTTTTACAACAGGAAAAGGGCATACAGTTTATGTTATGAATACTGAGATTGAAGGGGTAACTCCAATTAAAGAGATGGTAGTAACTGTAGATAATAGTCCTAAAATTATAAAAGTAAAAAAAGGTAAAAAAGCTGCATTTATTGCAAAAGGATCTAATCACGAATTTGTAATTAGTTATAAAGTAGATAGTGAAGAGAAAAAAGTGACTGGAGAGTTTAAAACTTTATCAGGAAAAGAAGCGTTTATAGATTTATCTAAATTTATAAATGGAGATAAAGAGTGGTTATCTCATCAAGATATAGTAATAGAAGCACCTGAGCCAGAGGAACCGGCTCCTGCAGCAACTACAACAGAAGTTAAGACAACGCCTTAATAAAAAAACAAGAGGGATTTACTATCCCTCTTGTTTTTTATTAAATAATAAAGTTATAAAGGTCACTAAAGGTAGTAGATACAGGAAAAACGAATATTTTAAATATGCTAAACCAGTAACTCCTATAATAGTCATAGGGATAAGGGATGCAATATTCCATGGAATAAGAGGTGCAAGAACTACACTTGTGTTTTCGATATGAAGTGCTAAATTTTCTTTAGAGATATTAGCTTTTAAATAAGCTTTTTTCATTAGACTTTCTGTTAAAACAATAGAGATAGATTGGTTGCAGCCGATACAACTAGAAACAAATGCAGTTAGAGATGTAATTAAAAACAGCTGTTTCTCATTTATAAAAGTCTCAATCTTATCTTTTATTTTAGAAATTAAAGAGATAATATCTAAAACTCCAGAAATTAAGCAGGATATGAATATAATAAAAGAAGCTTTCATCATAGAGATAACTCC
>JAGNZR010000050.1 GCA_017984315.1 Fusobacteriaceae bacterium
CGCTGGTATTATCCATTTCAGGTTATAAGGGTCAGGAAACAAGTTCCCCTCTCAGCCGTAATAGCTCCCCTAGAAATTTAATTGTTCTATATATTTATTTTTCAGTCATATCAATTTTTTTTTAATCAGTTTGTCAAATAATATTTACTTACTATATTTTTGTATGAGTAAATGAGAATTTAACTTTTACTTATAACACCTTTTTCTGTATAAGATTAAAGATTATAAAAAAATAGATTTGCAAACATAAGTTATCACATTTAGAATAATAGGTCAATACATTTAGTGATTTCATAATAATAGAAGATTTTAATTAATTGTTCCAGAAGAATTGATTTCTCTAAATTTTTCAAATTGTTTTTTTGCATAATACCCTATTATTGATGCAGCAAATAAATCTGATATACATTGTGCTAGCCAAACTCCCTTAACTCCAAAAAATTTAGAAAAAACAAATAGTATTGGCAATAATAAAACAACTTGTCTTAAAAGGCTAAGAAATAATGCAACTTTAGCTTTACCTATTGCCTGAAAAAATTGACACCCTATCATACCTACTGCTATCATAGGCATAAATAGAGTATAAATTCTTAATCCACTTATTGCTATATCTCCAATTAAAGGATCGGTTGTAAAAGTTCTTATTATCCATTCTGGAAAAATTTGAATAACTATAAAAGCAAGTGCTAATAAAACTACCCCTGCATTTCTTGATTTATCGTGAGTCTCTTTAACTCTTTTATAATTTTTTGCACCATAGTTATATCCTATTATTGGTTGAGCACCTTGTGTTATACCAAAAACAGGCATTAAACATAATAAAAAGATTCCATTTATAGTAGCCATAGCTCCTATTGCATAATCTCCTCCATAATTTTTTAGAACATTGTTATTAACAACTTGAATTATGCATGTAGCAATTTGCATTATAAAAGGGGAAAAACCAATTGACATAATAACTTTTATAATTTTTAAATTAATTTTTAAATTTTCTTTTTTTATTTTCAAACTAGAATGATGACTCAAATAATATTTTAAAGATAAAAATAAAGTTAAAATTTGAGATAAAACAGTAGCATAAGCAGCACCACTTATCCCCATATTAAATTTGAAAATAAATAGAGGATCTAGTATAAAATTTAATAAGCAACTTAATATCATTATTATTGCTGCAGCTTTAGGACTTCCATCTGTTCTTATGGTACTATTCAATACATGCCCCGCTATATTGAAAATATTACCTAGTAAGATTATTCTCATATATTCTCTAGCATATACAAGACTTTCTAAACTAGCACCAAATATCATTAATATCTCATCACAAAATATAAAACCAACTAAAGTTAGGATTGCACCTAATAATATTGATAAAGATAGTGAATTTCCAATAATTAATTCTGCACTTTTTCTTTCCCCTTTTCCTAATTTTATAGAGATATTAGCAGTAGCTCCAACTCCTAATAACATATTAAAAGCAATTAAAATTGTTGTAAAAGGAAGTGTTACTCCTATCCCAGTTATAGCAATAGCTCCTATATCCTTTATATTTCCTATAAATATTCTATCTACTACATTATATAATGCACTTACTAGCATCCCTATTATTGAAGGGATTGAATATTTTATAAGTAGTTTCATAATAGATTCTTTTTCTAAAAGTTCCTCAAGTTGAATTGACTTAATATTAGTTATTTTTCTCACCATCTTCCTTAACTCATATCGTTTCCTAATATATAAAAAATAGTACACTATTAGCACTCACTAATAGCATACTATCTATAAAAACCATTTTATTTTCAGCATTTTTATGGCGGAAGCGTGTAGGAATCGAACCTACCAAGGACCAAAGCCCCTAACGCAGTTTTGAAGACTGGTGGGAACACCAGTTACCCATCCGCTTCCACAGTGCTTAATTATTTTAACATACCAAAACTTCTATGTCAATTTAAAAGAGTTTCTCAAAATATTTCCTCATCCCTTTTTTTTCTACCATATACCCTTCTAAGATAATATTTTGAACTATAAGCTCTTCCTTAACTTTTTCTACATCCTCTAACTGTATTTTTATTGATAAACCGCAGCTAGCTTTTAATTGACTTGGAAGGGGTAAAATTCTGCAGCTTATCCCCAACTCTTTTAACATAGCCTCTGTTTTCATTATTAAATTTGTTGATTCTGCCACAAGCAGTATAAATCTTTCATCTTTTATCATGGTTTTATTATCCTTCTTGCCTTTGTCTGTAAATTTAAAATGTTATACATATTAGTAACAGACCCTATTTTAACTTTTTCTACTAATTCATAAAAATTTACACATGCTCCACATGAAAATATGTTTACCCCTAAAGATGATAGTTTTTCTAAATCTTCTATAGAGTCGCTTCCTTCTGCAGCTAAAAATACCCCTTTATTATATAAAATAATTGTTTCCGGCAGTGTTTCTAGCTCTGTTAAAGTGTATATAAAAGCTTTCATCAAAGCTTTTCCTAATTTTGGATCCCCTTTTCCCATCTCATCTGAATCAATTACAATAACTGTCCCAAGGGTATTCTCTTCGCTGTTCTCTTTTTTATTCTCATTTGTTTTTACTATAGATATTTTATAAATATTATTATCTTTAACTATAGAGTAAGATAATTTTTTCTCTAAACACATCTTTTCTACATTTTCAATAGAGATTTCATTATCCACTAAAACTTCTAAAACTCCAGATTCTATCTCTTTTAAAGCATTTTTTGTTTTTATAACAGGTATCGGGCATTTATCACCTATTGCATCTATTTTTATTATTTTATCCATTTCTCCTCCAAAACTATTTTAATACTCTGTAATCCTCTACTCTTTTTGTTACCCCTTTTTCATCAAAATTATCAAGAAGAATCAGAGCAAATTTCCTACTTGTATTTAATAAATCTTTATACTGACTTAAAGTTATCTTCTTATTAAGTTCAAGGTACTCTCTTAATCTTTTTTCAGCTTCAACATAAAAACCTCTCATCATATAAAGGTTTTCACCTATCTTTTGTATTAACCCTTTAGCAACTAAGTGTTCATGAACTTCCTGAAAATTCATTCTATCTTTCTTTTCTAATTTTTCTAAAATAATATCGTAATATTCTGGAGAAAATTCATAATTCTTATAAATTGTCAAAATATCATCTTTTATTTTTTTTTGCTCTTTAGACAGCTTAGCCTTATACTCTTTTAACGTTAATAAGTCTTGAGAAAAATCTATAATCTCTAACTCTTTAAGCTTATCTAAAAAACTGTTAAAATCCTTTAAACTTGTAAGCTTAAACAATTTATTCTTCAATTCAGCTCTATAAACACCTTCTTTCAAAGGGAATTTTTCATAAAACTCTTTTAAATAACTCTCAACACTTTTTTTAAAGATATTGAACTGCTCTGTTGATAGATATTTTACCTCATCTTTATTTTCAATAATTACAATCTCTCCACTATTTAAAAGTGGTTCAATTTCATTCTCTTGAATTTTATCTTTTAACTCTTGCTCAAGTTCATTCAATGTCTGAGCTTTTAACTCTTTCATTTTCAATATAGAGATAATCTTTTCAGATTTTCCACCATGAGCTAAAATTTCTAGTCTTTTTATATACTCAGAATCTCTCTTTTTTACTTTTACTCCTGCAGGATTTAAAATTTTTATTCCACCTATTGTATCTAGTGGTGAATAATTCCTTATAACACCAATATCCCCTGCAACAGCTACAATATCCTCTTCTAGCTCTAGCTGGATAAAAGCTGGTTTTGAATCATTGATTTCATCATCTAACAGCAGTTTTACTCTTCCTATAACCTCTGTTGTTCCTAGATGAAGTCTAATTCTAGTATTATTTTTTAACTTGTTACTCTCACCTAAAAGTGTAAATATTGCATCTAATCTCTTTGTTACAATTAAATTTGAATCTTTAGAGATGATATCCCCTCTTTTTATATCTGAAGTCTCTATCCCTGCAATATTCAAAGCACATCTATTTCCAGAGTCTAAATATTCTACCTTCTCTCCATGATTTTGTATCCCTTTTACTTTATGCGTAGATTTTCTAGGGTATAAAGTTATATTATCCCCTTCATGGATTACACCAGATATTGTTGTCCCTGTTACTACTGTTCCAAACCCTTTTACAGAAAAAACCCTATCTACTGCCATTCTAAACTCTTGCTTGTTCTTTTGAGTTAAATCTATTTTAGAAATCTCTTCATTTAATTTATCTTTCATAATATCAAAGGATTTTTCATCTTTACTTGAGACTTCAACCATAGGAAGAGTGCTTATAAAGTTATATTTAAACACCTCTTTAATCTGATCTTTTACCTCTTTAACTCTATCTTCACTCACTAAATCTTTCTTTGTTAAAACTACAAGCCCTCTATTTACTCCAAGTATTGAGCAGATATTCCCATGCTCTATTGTTTGAGGCATAACCCCATCATCACATGCAACTACTAACAGTATAAAATCTATCCCAGAAGCACCAGCAACCATGTTTTTTATAAACTTTTCATGCCCTGGAACATCTATTATACCTACTTTTCTATTATCTGGAAGTTTATAATATGCAAACCCTAAATTTATAGTCATCCCTCTTTTTGCTTCTTCAGGAAGAGTGTCTGTATTTATCCCAGTTAAATGTTTTATCAGTGTTGTTTTTCCATGGTCTATATGCCCTGCTGTTCCTATTATAATATTTCGCATCCTATCCACCACTTTTTAAATTTTATACGTACAATCTTTTTATATGCTGAGCTACTACCTCTATCTCTTCATTAGATAAAGTTTTCATATCAATGACAAATCTATCTTCATATATTCTTCCTATTATAGGAAGAATATTTTTTCTAAACTTTTCTTCTAAATAATTTGCATTACCTTCAAAAGCCACTCCATAAGATAAAACTGTTTCTTCTGGCATAGATCCACCGCCTATTTTAGCCTCTGTAGGTATTACTGTTCCTTTTACACCTATTTTTTCTAAATAAGAGTAGAGTTTTTCAGCTCTCTCTTTAACTATTTGAGGATTTTCTAAAATCATTTTAAGTGTTGGAATATTTTTTATAGCTTCTCTCTCATCTAAATAATATTTAAATGTTACTTCTAAAGCTGCAATTGAGATTTTATCCATTCTAAAAGCTCTCATATATTGATTTTTTTTAAGTCTCTCTATTATCTCTTTTTTCCCTGCTATTATCCCACCTTGAGGACCACCTAAAAGTTTATCTCCGCTAAAAGTTACAATATCTACACCTGCTGCTATAGATTCTTGTACTGTAGGCTCTTTTGTTACTCCATATTTTGAAAAATCTATTAAAACACCGCTGCCGATATCTTCCATAGTAATTATACCTTTTTCACTTCCAATTTTTGCTAACTCTTGAGGTGATATATTGCTTACAAAACCGGTAATTTTATAATTAGATGTGTGTACTTTCAATAAAAGCCCTGTCTCTTCATTTATAGCACCGATATAGTCCTGTGTATATGTCCTATTAGTAGTTCCTACTTCAACTAATTTAGATCCTGAAAGTTTCATTATATCTGGTATTCTAAAAGAGCCCCCTATTTCAACTAATTCCCCTCTTGATACTATAGTTTCTTTTCCTTTTGCTAATTCATTTAAAGCTAAAATTACTGCTGCTGCATTATTATTAACTACAATAGCGGCTTCAGCACCTGTAACTTTGCAGATTAACTCCTCTAAATGAGCATATCTGCTCCCTCTTCTTCCATTTTCTAAGTCATACTCTAAATTTGTATAATTAAATCCTACTTCTAACATATTTTTTATAACTCTTTCTGAGAATTTTGATCTCCCTAAATTTGTATGTATTATAGTTCCAGTACCATTTATTACCTTTCTTAAACTATTAAGTTTACTGATGCTTCCTATCTCTATTATCTT
>JAGNZR010000025.1 GCA_017984315.1 Fusobacteriaceae bacterium
TTTGTTGTTAGATTTATTTTGCTTTTCTCTCTATTCTGTTGTTAATGTCCTTTTAACTTCGTCTCGTGTTTCTCTCACGGACAAGAATTATCTTACCACAACCATCATTTTCCGTCAACACTTTTTTTAATTATTTTGCCTAAATTTTATATTATACAACGTTTTATATTTAAATGCAAACTGTTTTTTTAAACATTTCTCATTGAAAATACTAAAAAAACAGTACTTTTGCATTTGAATTTTTTTTTACTGCTTATTTTTTTATTTTTCTTAATCATTTATATTTATATTAAATTAAAACTTTTCATTATAAATATTCCAATAAAAATTGAAACTATACTCATCATAGTGGTAAAAATAACTATTTGCCCTGCAAGTTCACTATCTCCACCCATCTGTTGTGCCATATTAAAAGATGAAACGGCTGTGGGAGTCCCAAAGATAACATATATTATAAGCAACTTAATACCTGTAAATCCTGCCATTACCCCTAATGCTACAAATATAGATGGTATAACTATTAATTTTAAAAAAACTATATACATTGTCTGCTTAAAATATTTTTCTACAGAATGAAACTCAAAACTCCCTCCTAAGAGTAAAATTGCCAAAGGTGTAGCTATTTTTCCTAGTTCACTTACGGTTATTTTTAAAAAATGAGGTATCGGTATATTAAATTTTAATACAACTATTCCAAAAAATGCCCCTATTATTAAAGGATTTTTCAGTATCCCTTTTATTATTTTTATACAATCTATTTTTTTATCTCTAAATATTTCCAGCGAAATAACCGCTAAAACATTCAGCAGTGGAACTACAAATGCGATTAAAATTGCTACTGTTCCAACATTATTTTCACCGTAAATATTCATTGCTATTGGTAAACCCATTATTACAAAATTACTTCTAAATAACCCTTGTATAATAACTCCTCTTTTTTCATTAACATTTTCTAGTTTAGGTACAACAACCAAAAGAATAATAAATAGAAAGATAACTGCTCCTATAGAAAAAATAGTAAGTTTTTTATCAAAAGATTCACTTAAATTAGTTTTATATATAGTATTAAACAGATTCAAAGGTAAAAAAACTCTAAAAACTACATTATTAAATATCCTTAAACTTTCAGCATCATAAATTTTATATTTTTTTAAAAAATACCCCAATACCATAATAATAAATAGAGGCATTACAACATTTAGAGATACAACTGCATTTTCCAAAAGACCACCTCAATAAAGTTTTTTATATATCTTCAGAAATATCTAGAGTAGCTACTCCATTTAAGTCTAAATGTGCAAATGCATCTTTTCCTTTTATCTCAAGCTTATAATATGCTGCCATAGCTATCATTGCTGCATTGTCTGTGCAATACACCATTTTAGGGTAACTGACATCCATCCCTATCTTTTTACCTCTTTCAGTGAGCTCACTTCTAAGTAGCGAGTTTGCAGCAACACCACCTGCCATTATAATTTTATTTACATTTAGCTCTTGTGCTGCTTTTAAAGTTTTTTTACATAGGATATCCACAGCTTTCCATTGGAAAGATGCAGCTAAATCCTCTTTTTTAAACTCTTCCCCTTTCATTTTACTCTTGTTTACAAAATTGATTACAGCTGTTTTAATTCCAGAAAAACTGAAATCATATCCATCAACTCTAGGTTCAGTTATTTTTAAAAAATCTTTATTACCTTGATAGTACATCTTATCTATAACAGGACCACCTGGATACCCTACTCCCATAACTCTTGCTATTTTATCGTAAGATTCCCCAACTGCATCATCTAAAGTAGAGCCTATATTTTTAAAGTTGTGTTTTTCATCTATATATACTATATTTGTATGCCCACCAGAAACCACTAAAGCAATACAAGGCAGTGGTATCTCCCTTTCTATGAAATTTGCATATATATGCGCTTTTATATGGTGAACTGGTATTATTGGAATATTATGCCCATAAGATAGCCCTTTAGCAAATGATACCCCAACTAAAAGTGCTCCTATAAGTCCTGGAGCATATGTTACAGCTATATAGTCTATATCTTTCATACTCATTTTTGCCTCTTCTAAAGACTCCTCTAGAATGGCTGCTATATTTTTTATATGATGACGAGATGCTATTTCAGGAACTACCCCTCCAAACTCTTTATGTATCTCTATTTGCGAAGATATTTTATTGCTAAGTACCTCTTTTCCATCTTTTAATATAGCTATAGACGTTTCATCACAAGATGTTTCTATACCTAAAATTATCATTTGTATCCCCCTAATTTTTAAACTTTTAAATCGTTATATATCGTTCTTATTTTTTCTTCTAAAATTACATTTATATTTTTTATCTCTTCTTCACTTAAATCAGACATTTTTATAGGTTTCCCTACATATACAATTACTTTTCTTCCTAGTTTCATAGCTGTTTTTCCAGGTTCTTGAATTAAGTCGCTTCCTTTTATAGCAACAGGAATAACATAACCATTAACCTCTGTAGCTAATTTAAAACTCCCTTTTTTAAACTCATTTTCTCCAAACCCTCTTTTTCTAGTTCCTTGTGGAAAAATACATAAAGGGTGCCCATTTTTAACTATTTCTATCCCTTTTTTTATCCCTTTTATCCCCTCTCTGGCATTTTCTCTATCTAAAAAAACACCTCCACTTTCAGGTATCCATTTTCCGAAAAACGGCCAAGTTGACATCTCTTTTTTAGCTATGTAAGATATATCCATAGAGTCAGATAATGCATTTATTATTAAAGGGATATCTAGATTACTCGAGTGATTTGATATAAGCACAATCCCGTCTTTTGAATCTAACCCTCTGAACATAGCTTCATCTTCATAAATAATCTCCTCTTTTATTAAAAGAGATTTTACCATCCATTTTGAAACTAGTCTCATCTGCTTTCTAGCATATTTTATCCTTGAATAAGGATCCATATTTTTTAACTTCGGAAAGTATAAAACTGTAACATACGAAAATATATAAAATGATGTTATTGCAATCATTATTAAACCTAACACTCTTTCCTCCTATCTAAAACACTCTTTATGCTTTTGTATTCAAAGCCTTTTCTCATTAAAGCTGTAATTATCTTATCTAAAGGCTTATCTTTCAATTTTTCAATTACTTTTTCAATCTCTTTAAACTCATTTTCAATATTATTATCCAATAACTCTTTTATTTTAGAATTGCTTATCCCTTTTTTATTGAGTTCATACTCTATTTTTTTTCTACCATATTTCTCATGATTTTTTATATACTGTTCCACTAAAGAGAAGTCGTCTAAATACCCTTTCCCCTCTAATTTTTCTAAAACAGTATTTATTATCTCTTGATCATGAAATATATTTTTAAGTTTAGTAAATAGATCTTTTTGGAAATAATCTTTTTTAGATAATAAATATATAGAGTAGTTATAAACTACTCTATATATTAGCTCTTTATATTCATCCTGGGTCAAACTCTCTTTATCTTTAAGGGAATATTCCGATATAATCTCTTTACTTAAAGAGAACTCTTTTTTATCCTCTATTTTAATCTTATTTTTTATCAAAATAAAATTAATCATCTAATAACTCCTCTAACTCATCCCCAGTTCCTTCTTCTCCTGATGACTGAATTGAGATCGTCTCTATTATCTTGTTAACTTCAGCTTCTATACTTGCAAGTAGATCTAAATCTGTTTCAAGTCTTACCTTAACATTTTCTTTTCCTTGACCTATTCTAATATCTCCAAAACTAAACCATGAACCTGATTTTGAAACAATATCTTTTTCCAATGCGATATCTAAAATCTCTCCAACTCTTGAAATCCCTTTTCCATACATAATTTGGAAAGAAGCTTCTTTAAATGGAGGAGCAACTTTATTTTTAGTTACTTTAACTGTAACTTCATTTCCAATAATGTCGTCCCCTTGTTTTACGCTTCCTATTCTTTTTACTTCCATTCTTACAGAAGAGTAGAATTTAAGTGCTTTCCCACCAGTAGTTGTTGTTTGAGGACCAAATCCAAACCCACCAATCTTATCTCTGATTTGGTTAATAAATATCATAGTTGTTTTTGATTTACTTAAATTTCCAGTTAGTTTTCTTAAAGCTTTTGACATAAGTCTTGCTTGTAATCCCATCTGCTGGTCAGACATCTCCCCATCAATCTCAACTTTTGGAACAAGAGCTGCAACTGAGTCTACAACTATAACGTCAATAGCACCTGATCTTACAAGTACATCAGCTATATCTAATGCCTGCTCACCATAATCTGGTTGAGAGATTAAAAGTTCATCTACATCAACACCTAAAGCTTTTGCATAAATTGGGTCTAAAGCATGCTCAGCATCTATAAATGCTGCAACTCCTCCAGTTTTTTGTGCTTCTGCTATTATGTGAAGAGCAATGGTAGTTTTTCCTGAACTTTCAGCTCCATACACTTCAACTACTCTACCTCTAGGAACTCCACCTATACCTAATGCTAAATCTAAATTTATACTTCCTGTAGGGATCGTTTCCACTTTCATATGCGTACTTTCCCCAAGTTTCATGATAGAACCCTCTCCAAAATCTTTTCTAATCTGTTTCAAAGCCAGTTCTAAACTTTTGTTTTTTTCCGTTGCTTCTTTTGTTTCAGTTGCCTTTACTTTTGCCATCTTAAACCCCCTTATTTTTTTCTATAATATCAAAAACATCTTTCCCACTTATTTTTTTCATGCAGTTAAAATGCCCTTTAGGACATTTTTTATCTCCGTGAAGACTGCATGGAGAGCATCTTTCTCCAGAGTATATAAGGTTTTCATTTTTTTGAAATTCAAACATCCCTGGAGATGTAGGTCCAAATATGACATAACTTTTACATTTTACTCCTCTTGCTATATGAAACGGTCCTGAATCATTTGTTACTAAATACTCTGACTTAGACAGTAATGCTCCGCTCTCTTTTAAATTTAGCGTTCCACAAAGATTTACACAGTTTCCACCACTTATAGAATCTATTTTTTCTGCAGCTTCATAATCTTCATTTCCACCTATGATTAAAACTTTTTCTCCATATTTTTCATAAATCAGTTTTGCTAACTCTCCAAAATTTTCTACACACCATTTCTTCGTATTTTTAGATGCTCCTGGAGCAAAAACCACATGCCCTCTGTACTCTTCTGGAATATTTTCTAAATCCCCTCTGGAAAAAGCAAAGTTTAAATCCTCACCTTTGTACTCTACTCCTAATTTTTTTACAGCACCGAAATAGTTTTTTACAATAGTGTCATCCACTGTGTACTTTATTACTCTAAGTTTTACTAAAAGAGTTTTCCACCAGCTTCTTTTTCTGTATTTATATACATCTCCACCTATAATTTTAGAAATTATTATAGATCTTAATTTCCCATGTAAATCAATGACATGGCTATAGTTATTTTTTTTTAGTTTTTTAGCAAACTCTATTATATTAAGTATCCCATCATTCTCTTTTTTATTAAAAACAATTAAATTGTCAATATAAGGACACCCTTCTATTGCCCCTTTAAATTTGTCCATGACTATAAAATCTATTATTATATTAGGATATTTTCCCTTTAACTCTTTCAGTACTGGAGTTGTCAATATTACGTCCCCTATTGAACTTAAACGTATTATTAAAACTCTCAAATTTCCCTCTTCCATTTTTAAGATTTTCCCCTTATTTTTTTTGTAAAATAATTAAATTTATCAACATATATATCTATTTTTTTCATTAGATTATATAAACTATTTTTTTTGTACTTAGATTCAATATCTCTGTGGCAGCTTTTTTCAAAATATATAAACTCTTTTATTTTAGATAAGATTCCAAAATGTATTTTATTTAATTTACAATCAATTAAATAAACATCTTGATCATTTATTATAAAATTTGGAAGTTGTGAATCTCCGTGAGTATACCCTTTATCATGTATTTTATATAAAGTCTCTAAAGCTAAACTGATATTTTCAAAACCAGCGTGTTTTCCATTTATAAATGTTAAAACAAAATAAGAATCTACTACTATTATACCATGTTTTTTTTCTACAGCAACTAATGGAGCTGCACCTAAAAATCCATTTTCCAGAATAAATTCACAATTTAAAAATTCTCTTTTTGATTCGCTCCCCCTAAATATTGAGAGAAATCTCTGCCATTTTCTAGAATTTTTTTCTTTAGGAATCTTTAGAACTATTTTTTTTGAAGGGATTGTCTCTGTCTCTATATACAGAACCAAACTTCTTTTATCATTTTTTAACTCTTTTATAATTTTATAGCTCTTTTTCTCTATTGCATAATATATATCAATATTCTCTTTTTCGTTTAAATATATTACTTCATTACCATTTTTTAAAACTTCCATAAATAATTACCCTCGTTATAGACTTATTTTTAACTCTAATAAAGTAATCTTTTTATATTAACTCCTTTATTTTTTTTATAACTTCATCAGGTCTTATATCTAACATACATTTAAAATGACCTTTTGGACATTTATCTCCACCGTGAATAGCACAAGGTCTGCACTTTAAACTATGATTTTCAAAAACATAACTATTTTTACTCCATGGAAAAAACCCAAATTTTTCAACTGTTGGTCCAAATAAAGCAACAATGAAAGGTTTTTTAAAGGCTGAGGCTATGTGGATAGGAGAGGAGTCATTAGTCAGCACAACATCACTTCTTTTTAAAACTTCTGCAAGTTCTAATAAACTAGTTTTAGCTCTTAAATCTATGCAATTCTTTTTTAAATGAACATTTAAAAGTTGTTCCTCTCTTCCTCCTATAATAACTTGAACAATATCTTCCCTTTTGCTCAAAGCTAATATAATTTTATTAAAATAGTCTAGAGGCCATTTTTTAGTAAACCATTTGCTTCCTGGGGCAATAGCTACTATTTTTTTTCCTTCAACCCCCTTTAAAAGAGCATCAACTTTTTCAATCTCCTCTCTTCCAGGGTATAACTCCAATCTATATTCTAAATCTTTTTTTAACTTACTCTTTTTTAAAAAAGATAAAATCCTCTCAACTTCATGTTTCTTCTCTTTATAAACTATTTTTTCAGTAAAAAAGAAAGAACCAGAGGATATATCATACCCTTTTCTTACTTTAGCGCCTGTCAGCCAAGCTAAGAAAGAGCTTCTCATATATCTGTGCAAAGAAAATACCATATCATATTTTTCTTGTTTTAGATTTTTTCCTAGTTTAAAAAACTCTTTAACCCCTCTATTTTTCGCCTTTTTATCATATTGAATAACTTTAGAAATATGTGGATTATTCTTCAAAAGTTCAGCTCCCTGTGGAGTGGTTACATAAGAGATTTCGCTGCTAGGGTACCAATCTTTTATTTTTGCTAAAATAGGGGTAGACAAAACTATATCCCCTATAAAAGCGGTATGTATTATTAAAATTTTCATAATATCCCTCTTTTATAAAATCTTTTTTTATTGAATCTTACTTAATACTGTTTTTACTAAAAGATTTTCTAACTCTTCATTGTAAGAGTCAAAGTATTTATGTGAATAATCCTCTTTTTTACTTTTATAATCCGGTATTAAATACTCAACTTTATTGTTTCCAAAAACACCCCATCTTGTAGTGCTTTGTGTTTTCAACTTTGGATAAATACCCACTATATTTTTTTGTAAAGCTCCTGCTATATGTGTAGGTCCTGTAGAACCGCCTAAGTATAGATCACATTTTTCTATAACTGCCGCAGTATTTAAAAGTCCACCACCATTGGCGAAAATATGGACTCTAGATTCATCTAAATTTTCCAGCAATTTCTGAGCCCTCTCCTCATCACTTATATGAACTGTTAAAATAACATCGATGTTATCGTTCCCCTGCAATATTTTTCTTATTAAAGAGGTATATTGCTCATCTTTTAAATTTTTAGCAGATCCTCCCATAAAAGGGTTTATCACTAATACTTTTCTCCCTTTCGGGACTGTATCATTATAAAATTTATCTGCTACTTCTCTATTTTTATCTTCTAATACTATCTCGGTATTCAGCTCATAATTTTTTTTAAAAAGAGCTGGATTTAATTTTCTTATTAAATCCAAATTGTACTCTGCCTCATTTTTTACAGATTTAGAACGTTTTTGAAAAACTCCTCTATTAAATACAAAAAATGAACTTAATTTTGAATAGGGTCCTATTCTCAACTTAGCACCTGATTTTTTAGCTAATTTAGATATAAATGCGTCATTATATAATGCTATAAAAACATCAGCTTTAAAATAACCTATTTTATCTATTAGACTTTTTTCCGTGTAGTCATCTATTTTCACGACTCTGTCTATATAAGGAAGATTTTTTACTATTTCATAATTATATTTTCTAACTAAAACTGTTATTTCAGCTTCAGGATACATTTTTCTCAACATAAAAAAACTTGGAATAGATAAAATCAGATCTCCAATTTTATCTGTCCGAGAGACCAATATTCTCTTTATCTCCAATTAAAACTCCTCCATTACTATTTATTATTAAGTATAACAAATTTATCATTTTTTTTAAACTAAATAATTATACTAAAAATTTATATATTTAATAACAAAAAAGAAAAAAGAGTAGTCAGGGAAACTACTCTTTTTTCTTTTTTTAGGGTTAGATTACAGTTTAATCTAAAAAGTGGGGTTTAAAAAAATATTTGGAAATTGGTGCCTAGAATAGGATTCGAACCTACGACCGTTCGGGTATGAACCGAATGCTCTAGCCAACTGAGCTATCTAGGCATTACAAAAATTATAATACACCATTCTCCATTAATTGTCAACAGTAAGTTTTACCAATTTTCGTACTTTTATTTTTTTGTGTTCTTTTACAGAATTCTAGCCCTTTATTAATGGGAAAAAATAAAAATTAAAAAAATACACTTTGCTAATACTGAGTTTTACTCAGTTTCACAAAGTGTATCTAATTAATAGTTAAATTTTTTCAAATTGATCTTTTGAAACTCCACATACTGGGCACACCCAAGTCTCTGGGATATCCTCAAATTTTGTTCCAGGTGCTATTCCTGAATCTGCGTCTCCCTCTGCAGGATCATATACGTATCCACAAGGTATACATTGCCATTTTTCCATTTTTATTCCCCCTATATCTTAATTTTATTAAATATTATTTTTTCCATAATCCGTGTAAATTACAGTACTCTCTAGCCACAACATCTTTTCCTTTTATAACTTTAAAGCACGCTAAAGGCTCGTCACCTGGTTTTAAATATTTTCTGTGCACTCTATCCCCATCAATTATGATTTCGATGAATTGAATATAATGATCCTCTTTCATGGGATGAGCTGTTTCCTTTCCAACTTTAACAACGTATCCATCCTCATGCTCCTCTACATATGGAACATGCTTTTCTAAAGAAGCATCTGCAGTTTTTTCTTCTAACTTTTCAAATCCTTCTATAGTATCGCATCCGCAGTCTAATAGTGCTTCAATTACTGTTGGACAATCTTTACATTTAAAAATATCAAATTTTTTCATATTACCCCCTCCTTATATACTATATCTATTTCTACAATAAATATTCTATACAAAAAGAGTTTTTCCTTTTATTTTTTATTTAAAATTAACAAGAACAATCTTTGCAGGCACCCTTTAAATATATATGCTGTTCACTTATTTTAAAGCTTTTTAAATGTTCCTGTTCTAGATATGAAGAGTCTACTGAAAAATCATAAATGGCGTTACATACATTGCATTTAAAATGTCCGTGTAGCGATGTATCTATATCATATCTAACTTCATTCTCTTCAATTACAATTGTAATTACTAAATTTTTTTCAAGAAAAAGGTTCAATGTGTTATAAACAGTTGTTTTTGAAAGCGTAGGAATCTCTGAAATAAGATTTTTATAAATCATATCAACTGTAGGATGGACTCTATTATTCATCAAATATTCGAATATTCTCATTCTTTGGTAAGAAGGTTTTACACCATGTTTTTTTAAATGATCTCCGATGTTTTCTTTTTTTATTTCCATTTATTAAACCATCCACTTTTTATAATCACTACATTTATGTAAAAGATAATACATCATTTCAATGTATCTTGTCAAGTTTTAATAAAAAACTTCTTCTATTATTAATATTTCAGCATAACAGTTTTTATTTTTGTAATGATTATATTTTTGTTTTATAATGGTTTATATCAATTTTTTACCTACTAAATATCTATCTACCCCTGTTCCATACTCATCTTTTTGAAACTCTAAAATTTCATACTGTTTCTTTTTATACATATTTAAACCGATAGTATATTTTGGATCAACTGTTAAAGAGATTTTTTCCATACCCAGCTCTATAGCTTTTTTCTCTCCATATTCAATGAGTTTATTTCCATAACCTTTATTTCTGTAAGGTTCTCTAGTTAAAAAGCCATACAAAAAAAGCTCCTTTTTATTCATAACCTGCATATATTCAGCTACAGATACAATCTCTTCCCCTTCCATAATTATCAAAATCATCCCATATCTGACAAAAGCCTTTACTAACCAAGCATCAGCTCCTCCATTGACACCAAAAACCTCCTCCTCTATCTCTATTATTTTATTTATTAAGTGCATATCTGTTATTTTTACTTCTTTAAATTCCATAAATACTCCTTTATGTCATTTTATAATGTTTAATCTTTTATTTTTTTACTGCCAAAATTTTCCTTTAACTCCATTTTATTTTTTTTACTTAATTTTTAATAAATATGATAAAATTTAAAATATAACTTTTAATTAAAGGAGCTGTACATATTCAAAATGAGAAATATAAAATTAGTTTTTAAATACGACGGCACAGATTTTTATGGCTTCCAAAGACAAATTAGTGCTAGAACTGTCCAAGGTGAACTGGAGAAAATTTTACTTAAAATTATGAAAGAGGATATTACTATGATTTCTGCAGGTAGGACTGATAGAGGGGTTCATGCCTCTATGCAGGTATCTAATTTTTTCACAAACTGCCCAATACCGACAGATAAAATTTTATTAGCCTTAAGTAATGCTCTCCCTCAAGATATATCTATACTTTCTGTAGAAGAGGTCCCTGATAACTTCAGTGCTCGTTTTTCAGCTAAAGAGAGAAGCTATAAATATTTTTTAACTTTTACAAAAGACCCTTTTACTAATAGATTTGCAACTTATACTCCAGAAAAAATAGATTTAGAAAAATTTTTAAAAATCTTAAAACCTTTAGAAGGGGTTCATAATTTTAAAAATTTTAAGCTTGCCGATTGTGCCAGCAAACATCAAAACAGAGAGATCTATTTAATATCAGGGAAGCAGATTGACAGCAATAATATCGTTATTGAAATTAAAGGAAACGCTTTTTTAAAATCTCAAATAAGAATAATCATCGGTTTAGCTCTTGAGATCTACTTAAATAGAAAACCGCAAGATTACTTTAAAAAGATGTTAACTGATTTTTCTATGGAGTATGTAAAAGTTGTGGCTCCACCTAACGGTCTATTTCTATCTGATATTACTTACTTTGAAAATTTAAACTATTCAAAAACAGAAAATATAAATTTTTAATCTCTTTGCTCTAGTTAATTTTAAAAAGAAACTCTTTTATAGGAGTTTCTTTTTTTTATTACTTTTCCTCTTTAAAACTCTTTTTTATTCTTGCACGCTTTTTTATTATTTTTATATCCTCTATTTTCTTAGCTGAAATTGAGATTTTTTTATCATACTTCATTTTTGGCAACTCATTTACATTCATGACATTAGGTGTATATTCAACCTCTCTTGCAGGTATAGTAATATTTAATTCACTCTGTATAGTTTTTAATACTCCTAGATCCTTTTCACTTAAAATAAGATAACTATCCCCTAATTTTCCAGCTCTTCCTGTTCTACCAATTCTATGAGTATATATCTCTGCATTCTCAGGTGCATCATAGTTATAAATATGAGTAACCCCTGTAACATCTATCCCTCTTGCTGCAATATCTGTTGCTATTAAAAACTGTACCTCTAAATTTTTAAAACTTTTTATAATCTTCTCCCTTTTAGCCTGGGGGATATCACTATGGAGTTTTTGACAAGCAAACCCTCTCTCAGTCAACAACTCATCTAATTTATCAACTCTTACTTTTGTTCTGCAAAATATTATCCCCATAAAAGGGTTATCTTCATTTATCATTTGACACAAGATATCTATCTTTCTTCTATCTGTAGTTTCTACGTACTGTTGTTTTATCTTGCCTAAAAGATCCTCTTTATCTTCAATTATTACAACTTCAGGCTCTATAGTATATTTATATGCTATTTTTTTTATTTCAGGAGATAGTGTTGCACTGAAAAGCAGTGTCTCTCTCTTTTTAGTGCAACTCTTTACTATCCCTTCCATCTCATTTTTAAAACCAAGCTCTATCATCTGGTCAGCTTCATCTATGATTAAAGTTTGAAAAAGAGCAGGATTTATCATCCCTTTCGAAATGCACTCTAACAACCTTCCTGGAGTAGCAATTACAAAATTAATACTGTTTTCAACTTTATAATTATCTGAAAGCTCTCTCCCTCCATACATTAAAGCTGTATTTATTTTTTCTTTTACATCTATATTTTTTAGAACTTCACTTATTTGTACAGCAAGCTCTCTTGTTGGAATTAATATCAATATTTTTTCATTGGAGTTTTTATACACTCTTTCTACTAATGGAAGCAAAAAAGCTAAAGTCTTTCCACTTCCTGTGCTGCTCTGGGCTATTATATCTTTTTTAGATAAAATTTTAGGGATTACTTCTCTTTGTATCTCCGTTGGCATCTTTATCCCAATTTTTTTTAATTTTCCAATTATATCTTCATTTATTTTTAAGGCTTCAAAAGTCATTCTATTCCCCTTTTAATTTTTTCTTTATATTATAACATTTTACACACATAAATAGATATTTATTTTATTAAAATATAAAGTATCACAGAATAAAAAAACTCGGTATTCTTTAATCTACCGAGTTTTAAATTTTTTATTGATTTGGCGGCAATATTTTGATCTCTACTCTTCTATTCATAGCTCTACCTTCTGATGATGAGTTATCTGCTATAAAGTTTGATGCTCCATAACCTGTAGCCATTAGTCTTCCCGATGCTACCCCCTGCTTTGTTAAGTATCTTGAAACACTTAAAGCTCTTTGCTGAGATAACTCTGCATTCATATCTGGTGAACCTACATTATCTGTAAACCCTGATACAACAACTCTTGATTCAGGATATTGTTTCAATGTATTTGCAATTGAGTTTAATGGTCCATAAAAACCTGATGATATTTGTGAACTTCCTGTTGGAAAACTTACTCCACCTGGTAAAGTTAATTTTATGGCATCCCCCTCTTGAGTTACTCCAACATCTGTATTTTGAAGATTTCTACTTAACTCCTGCGCCTGTTTGTCTTTATAAGCACCCCATCCAAGACCAGCTAAACCTCCTACTGCTGCACCTATTGCTGTACTTTTAGAATCTTTCCCAATAAGCTGTCCTGCAAGAGCTCCTATTGCAGCTCCTCCTAATGTTCCTTTTGTTTTTGTTCCTACTTCTGCACTGGCATTTGTAGCTAAAATTAAACTTGCCATAGCAATTAATACTGATTTTTTCATTGTCCTTACCTCACTACTGTTTTATATATTAATTAAATCAACTCACAACTTAGATATCAAAATTAGAAAAAAAGTTTTAATAAAAAAAAATAAAAAAAAACAGTTAATTAGATTAACTGTTAAGTTTTAAATGGTGCGAGAGAAGGGACTTGAACCCTTACGTCGAAACGCCAGATCCTAAGTCTGGTGCGTCTGCCAATTCCGCCACCCTCGCGTTCTAAATGGTGCGTCATACAGGACTTGAACCTGTGGCAACACGATTAAAAGTCGTGTGCTCTACCAGCTGAGCTAATGACGCATATTAAATTGTTGTTATGGGGTGACCGACGGGATTCGAACCCGCGACAACCAGTACCACAAACTGGCGCTCTACCAACTGAACTACGATCACCACATATAATGGCGTATCTGAAGAGATTCGAACTCCTGACCCACGCCTTAGAAGGGCGTTGCTCTATCCAGCTGAGCTACAGATACATATTTGGAGCGGGAAACGAGGGTCGAACTCGCGACATTCAGCTTGGAAGGCTGACGCTCTACCAACTGAGCTATTCCCGCAATCTTAGTGGTCGGAATAGCAAGATTCGAACTTGCGGCCCCTTGCTCCCAAGGCAAGTGCGCTACCGGACTGCGCTATATTCCGACTTCTTCTGAAGACATTTACTATACTATCATAGTTCATTTTACTTGTCAATTTTTTTTCAAATATTTTTTTAATATTTTTTTAATATTTTTTTCCGATTTTATTTTTTATTATTATTTCCAACAAAATTTAACCATTTTATTTATAAAAAAATAAATTGCTACTTTAATAATATTCAAATTAAATTTCCATATTATCTATTGAAATTTAATTATAATTTAGTTATACTTTATTTATATTTAAATTTTTTAAAGCATTAAAGTAATAACATTAATTAAAAATAAATATTTAAATTTTAGGAGGAGATATGAATTTTACTAAAAAATCTATAATCGTTAGTATGGCAAGTTTAATTTTATTAAGTGGTTGTGCAAATTTAGAGCAAAGTGGCAACCAAAATAAAGCTACAGGTACAGCAGGTGGAGCAGCTTTAGGTGCTCTTGCTGGACAACTTATAGGAAAAGATACTAAAAGTACTTTAATCGGTGCTGGAATTGGTGCTCTTGCAGGTCTTGGATGGGGAGCTTATAAAGATAAACAAGAGCAGGAGTTAAGAGAGAGATTAAAGTATACTGATGTAAGCGTTTCTAGAGAGGGAGACTATATCAAACTTACTCTACCTGGTGGAGTTACATTCCAAACTAATAGTTCTACTATATCACCTTCATTTAAAGAGCCGCTAAACTCTATCGCTTCAGTTTTAACTCAATACCCTGATTCTAAAATAGTTGTTTCTGGATTTACTGATAACGTTGGTTCTCCTGAGTATAATGCGCAACTTTCTCAGCAAAGAGCTTTAAGTGTTTCAAGATACTTAACAACTAGAGGAGTAGCTTCAGGAAGATTAATGTCTACAGGTTACGGTGCAACTAACTTTATAGCTGACAACTCTACACCTGAGGGTAGAGCTATGAATAGAAGAGTAGAGATTAAAATATTACCTCCAGCAAATTCTCAACAATAACACACTGAAATAAATAATAAAGCAATAAATGACTTCTTTTTAGAAGTCATTTTTATTTTCTTTTATTTTTATTTTTCAGTTCTATATCAGCACAAATGAGTTTATAAAAATATTTTTTATAAAAAAAGTTGACAAAAACACTTCTCAATTATATTATAATATTTGTCTGACAAGTTGTTGTCTGACAAGTAATTAATTTAAGGAGTAATCATATGAAAATCGTAGCAGCAATTGACTCTTTTAAAGGGAGTATGTCCTCTTTAGAAGTTGCAGATGCCTTTGAACTAGGTGCTAGAAAAGTTTTTTCAAACTTAGAAGTAGTCAAACTATCTTTAGCAGATGGTGGAGAAGGTACTGTAGAATCATTAGTTGATGGTGGAAATGGTGATATCATTACACTAAAAGTAAAAAACCCTCTTATGAGAGAGATTGAATCATTTTACGGAATAATTAAAAATAAAAACTTAGCTGTAATTGAAATGGCTGCAGCTAGTGGGTTACCTCTGCTTTCTAAAGAGGAGAGAAACCCTATGAAAACATCTACATTTGGTACAGGGGAACTTATTAAAGATGCACTTAAAAAAGGGTGTAGAGAGTTTATTGTAGGGATAGGTGGAAGTGCTACTAATGACGGTGGTATCGGTATGTTATCTGCTTTAGGGTATAAATTTTTAGATAAATCTGGAAAAATTTTAGATCCTATTGGTGAAAATTTAATAAATATTGAAACTATCGACACTTCTGATGTTATGCCTGAATTAAAGGAGAGTAGTTTTCTAGTTGCATGTGATGTTGATAACCCTTTATATGGGGAGAGAGGAGCTGCTGAAGTCTATTCAAGACAGAAAGGGGCTACTGAAGAGATGGTTACTCAACTAGATAATGGTCTTAAACACTTTTCAGAAATTGTTATGAAGCAGTTTAATATTGAAATTGGAAACTATCCTGGAGCTGGTGCTGCTGGAGGTTTAGGAGGAGGTTTTTTAGGATTCTTAAACGCACAATTAAAACCTGGAATAGATATTATAATTGAAACTATCGGTTTAGAGGAACAGATAAAAGATGCAGATTTAGTTATAACTGGTGAAGGGCGTATAGATTTTCAGTCTATTATGGGAAAAACTCCTGTAGGGGTCGCTAAACTTGGAAAAAAATACAACATCCCTGTTATAGCTATTGCAGGATGCTTAGCAGACAATGCTGATATAGTTCATGACCATGGGATAGATGCAATATTTTCAATAATTAATCATCCTTTAGAGTTAGAGGATGCCTTAAAAAAAGAGAATGCTCTTAAATTTGTAGAAAAAAATGCAGAGCAGATTATGAGATTAATTAAACTAAGTTCTAAAATTATATAAGGGGGAAAAAATGGTGCAAATTACAACATTAGGAGCAATTCTTGGATTAGCAGTTTCAATATTTTTTATAATTAAGAAAGTTCAACCTGTTTACAGTTTAATTCTTGGGGCTTTATTAGGAGGATTAATCGGTGGAGCAGATGTAGTTAATACAGTTAATTTCATGATAACTGGAGTAAAAGATATCATGCCTGCTGTAGTTAGAATAATCACTGCAGGAATTTTAGCAGGAGTACTTATTCAAAGTGGTGCTGCAACTAGAATAGCAGAAACTATTATAGATAAATTAGGGGAGAAAAGAGCTATTCTAGCCTTAGCTGTTTCAACTTTACTCCTTACTAGCGTTGGAGTATTTATTGATGTGGCAGTAATTACAGTTGCTCCAATAGCTTTAGTTGTAGGAAAAAAATCTAATCTTTCTAGAGGTTCTGTTCTTCTTGC
>JAGNZR010000026.1 GCA_017984315.1 Fusobacteriaceae bacterium
TTGGTTTTTTTGTAATTAATTTAACTTTTGCTTTATTATTACATATACAAACAGGAAGTCTTGGTGGACAGATACAATCAGTAGAAAAATCTTTAAACATTGTTTTTACTATTCTGTCTTCTAAAGAGTGGAAAGTTATAATCCCTAGTCTTCCACCTACTTTTAAGCAGTCTACTGCTTTATTTATTGCATTTTCAAGGACTTCTAACTCTTTGTTTACCTCTATTCTTATTGCTTGGAAAGTCTTCTTAGCTGGGTGTTTTGATGCTCTTTCTGGATAAGCTCTTTTTATTATTGCAACTAAATCCCCTGTTGTTTCAATAGGTTTCTCTTTTCTTGAGTCGCATATGAATTTAGCTATCCTTCTAGCATGTCTCTCTTCCCCATATTCAAAAAGTATCTTAGATAAAGCACCCTCTTCATAAGTATTTACAACTTCATAAGCTGAAATCTTAGCTGATGTATTCATTCTCATATCTAGTCTTGCATCAAATCTATAAGAAAAACCTCTCTCTGCATCGTCAAGCTGTGTAGAAGAAACACCTATATCCATTAAAATACCATCAACTTTATCATACCCTGCCATATATATAACAGTCTCTATATTTTCAAAATTATTTTTAAAACATTTCCAATTTCCGTAACCTTCCAATCTCTTTTTTGCATAATCAATAGCTTGTTGATCTTGGTCAATTGAAATTAAGACCCCTTTAGGAGATAATCTTTTTAATATCCCTTCAGAGTGTCCCCCTCCCCCTAAAGTACAATCAACATACACACCATCTGGGTTTATTACTAAATTATCCAGTGTTTCATAGTAAAGGACTGGTATATGATACTCGTCAACTGTTTCTTTTATATCTTGCATTTATCCTCCTAAAATCTATATAAAATCCAAAAGGGGGTTATGAAAACTCCCCCTCTGGTTTATAAAGTATAATATAAATAATTTATAACTCTTTTTACAACACTTACTCCAAAATAAACTACCATATATGAAAGATCGATATATGCTTTCCCTATAGGAACTACTACTTTACATTTGCTAAGCACTGGTTCAGTTATTGAATATAATGCATTTGTAAAATCGTTTCTAGAGAAAGGTGCTATCCAAGATACCACTGCTCTTATTATAAGAATAAGTAAAAAAATATCTAAAACTCTGTTTATTAAATATAAGAAAAACATCTCAATCTCCTCAAATTACATATGATTCATGAAGTAATGTTTAGCTTTAACTGAATAATCCCATCCAGACCAAACAGTTAAAATAACTGGTATATACATCATGTAATAATATAGATTAGCATATGCTGGATCTTCTAGTGGACCAAACAGTAACATCACTATTATAACTATCATCTGTGTTGTTGTTTTATATTTTCCTAAATTACCTGCTGGAATAACTTCCCCTTGAGCTGCAGCTAAAGTTCTTATTCCACTTATTAAAAACTCTCTAGCTATTACCACTATAGACATCCAAGATGGCAGCCAACCTAATGAAACAAATATTACCATAGCTGAAATAACTAAAATTTTATCAGCTAAAGGATCCATTAGTTTTCCAAAATCTGTTATTAAATTATATTTTCTTGCTAAATATCCATCTAACCAGTCTGTTAAAGAGGCTATCACGAAAAGAGCAAAAGCAATATAACGATAAACTTCCGATCCAGAATTAGCTCTTTCTAAAAAAAATATAAAAGGAATAGCTAATAAAACCCTAGAAAAAGTCAATTTATTAGGTAAATTCATATTATTTCCTCCGAACTACATTCATTTTTTATTTATTTTCTAATATTGGTCCTATGAAATCATAATCAAAGTTTTGCTCTATTTTCACTTTAACAATCTCTCCAGCTTTTGCAGTTCCATCAGTAGTTAGAACTTTTCCATCTATCTCTAAAGCTTGTCCTTGAGTTCTTCCCTCTAACATATACTCACTTTCAGAAGAGATTCCATCTATCATAACTTCTATCTCTTTTCCTATTAATGCTTTATTCTTTTCTTCAGCTATTTTAGCTTGTAGATTAACAAGGTCTGCCCATCTTTGATTTTTTATCTCTTCATCTATCTGATCATCCATATCATATGCTTTTGTATCCTCTTCTCTAGAATACTTAAATACACCAACATAGTCAAATTTAAACTCAGATACGAACTCTTTTAATTCTTCATAATCCTCATCAGTTTCACCTGGGAACCCTACTATAACAGTTGTTCTTATAGTAGCTTCTGGGATACTCTCTCTTATCTTATTTAAAATCCCTTTAATCTGGTCACCAGATTTTGCTCTTCCCATCTTTTGAAGGATATTTCCTGAGATATGTTGAATCGGTACATCAAAATAGTTGCAAACTTTTGGTTCATTTTTTATAACTTCCACTAACTCTTCTGTTAAAGAGTTAGGGAACATATAATAACATCTAATCCATTCTATACCGTCAACTTTTACAAGCTCTTTTAATAAATCAGGCAATGCTTTTTTGTTATAACGGTCAAGACCGTACTCTGTTGTCTCTTGAGCAAGTAAGTTTATCTCTTTAACTCCACTCTCTGCAAGATTTTTTACCTCTTCTACTATATCTTCAATACTTCTACTTCTTAACTCCCCTCTTAACTGTGGAATTATGCAGTATGAGCATTTTCTGTTACACCCTTCAGCTATTTTTACATAAGCAGTATGTGGAAAAGTTGTTAAAATTCTATCAGTATCTGAGCTCATTAAAAAGTCAAAAGACTCAGTCTTAACAATCTTTTTTCCTGCTAAAACTTCATCCATGATCTCTTCTATTTTTCCAATCTCTCCTGTTCCTATAACAGCATCAACCTCTGGCATCTCTTGAATAATATCTTGTGAATATCTTTGAGCTAAACAACCAGTAACTATAAGTTTTTTTAATTTCCCTGTTGTTTTGTACTGAGAAACTTCTAAAATATTTTGAACTGATTCCTCTTTTGCATCTCCGATAAATCCACAAGTATTTACTATTGCAACATCTGCATCTTCTATATTGTTAGTAAGCTCAAACCCTTTTCTATTTACTAGAATTCCAATCATATTTTCGCTATCTACTAAATTTTTACTACAACCTAAGCTAATAATAGCTAATTTCATTCTACACCTCTTATTCTATATCTGACTATATCCAGATTCTAATGATTCTTATAACCCTTTTTTAGTTAAACTAATTTTTCCGTTTTCTACACCTTTAACTTTAACTTCAAAAACATCTCCAACTGCAAGTACATCCTCAACATTTGCTACTCTTTCAGCAGAGATTTCAGATATATGTAAAAGACCTTCTTTTCCTGGTAAAATCTCCATAAATGCTCCAAACTTTTGAATTCCTACAACTTTACCTGTATAGATCTCTCCAGCTTCTACATCTTTAACATACCCGTTTACTAATTGAATTGTGTGCTCTAAAACATCTAATCCAACTGCAAATATTGAAACTTTTCCTGTATCATCTATATCAACTGTTGCACCTGTTGCTTCTATAATACCTTTGATATTTTTTCCACCTGGTCCGATTAAAACAGCAATCTTATCTTTAGGAATTATCATCTGGTGAATTCTTGGAACTGTTGGTTTCATCTCTGCTGGTGCAGGTATAGCTGCATTCATTACTTCTAATATCTCAAGTCTTGCAGTTAAAGCTTGTGATAATGCCTGTTTTAATACATCTTCATTAATACCTGTAATTTTCATATCCATTTGAAGAGCTGTAATCCCTTTTTTAGTTCCTGCAACTTTAAAGTCCATATCTCCTAAATGATCTTCTAAACCTTGAATATCAGTTAGTACTACATAGTCCTCTCCCTCTTTAATAAGACCCATAGCTATTCCTGCTACATGCTCTCTGATAGGTACTCCTGCATTCATAAGTGCTAAAGATCCTCCACAAACTGATGCTTGAGATGATGAACCGTTAGACTCAGTAATTTCTGATACTAATCTGATTGTATATGGGAATGTCTCTTCTGATGGTAATACATATTTTAAAGCTCTTTCAGCAAGTGCTCCGTGCCCTAACTCTCTTCTTCCTGGTGCTCCCATTCTTCCAGTTTCTCCAACTGAATATGGTGGGAAGTTATAATGTAAATAGAATTTTTTGAAATAATCTTTTTCAACTGAATCTACTAACTGCTCATCAGCTTTTGTTCCTAAAGTAGCAATAACAATTGCTTGTGTCTCCCCTCTTGTAAACATTGAAGATCCGTGTGGAACTGGTAAAACTCCTACCTCTGCAAATAATGGTCTAATCTGTGTAGTTGTTCTTCCATCTGCTCTATGCTTATTGTATAAAATAGCATCTCTTACTAATTTTTTCATTAAATCGTGGTAATAAGTTTTGAACTCTTTCTCTATCTCACTAGGAAACTCTGTATCCTCTCCTGGGAAATTAATCTCTTTGAATTCAACAATTAATCTCTCTTCTAAAGCATCAATAGCGTCATCTCTATCTTGTTTTCCTTCAGTTAAAATAGCTGCTTTTAATTCAGCAGTTGCTTTCTCATCTAAGAAAGTTTTAACTAATTCTAAAGGTTGTGGTGAATCAAAAGTTATCTTCTCTTTTCCAACTGCTGCTGCAAACTCCTCTTGGAAAGCACATAATTTTTTAATATTTTCATGTGCAAACATCATAGCTTTTAACATAATCTCTTCTGAAAGCTCAGTTGCTCCAGCTTCAACCATGTTTATTGCATCTTTCGTTCCTGCAACTACTAACTCTAATTCACTTGTCTGTAACTGCTCAGGTGTTGGATTTAAAATAAACTCTCCATCTTGATACCCTACAACTACACCTGCAACTGGCCCTAAGAATGGTAAATCAGATATCATAAGTGCTAAAGATGAAAGTGTTATAGCTATATGATCAGCTGTATTTTTTCCATCAAAAGACATAATTGTATTTACTATTTGAACCTCATATGTAAACCCTTCTGGGAACATCGGTCTTATTGGTCTATCTATAAGTCTTGCTGACAGTATTGCATCTGTTCCTGGTCTTGATTCTCTTTTGTTAAACCCTCCAGGAAATTTTCCAGCTGCATAAAACTTTTCAACATACTCAACTGTTAATGGGAAAAAATCTATCCCCACTTTTGGCTGTTTCCCTCTATTTACTGTAGTTAAAATCACTGTATCACCATACTGCGCCATTACAGCACCATTTGATTGTCTTGCAATTTTCCCTGTTTTTACTGTTAGCTCTCTTCCACCTAAATCAATTGATAATTTACTTTCATTAAACATTTATACCTCCTAAATAATTTTTATAAGAGGATATTTAAAAAAATAATAAGGGAAAATTCCATAAATAAATAATATTTAAAGAATCATCTCTTACTACTTAATTTTAATATTCCTCTTTAATATTGTTATTATACCATTTTTATTGAAAAAAATCAAAATTTATATAGAGTATTTCACTGTTATATTTTGATTTTTTTTATTCTCTTTGGTATAATATTAATCTACAATCTATAACTTTACAGTATTTTATTTTAAATTAGGAGTTTTTATGAATAATAAGTTAGAAAAAGAAAATATTACAAAACTGATGATTGAATACTGTTTACCCTCTGTAATCTCTATGTGGATTTTTGCTACTTATGGTATTGTTGACGGTTTTTTTATCAGCAACTACTTAGGGGAATCTGCCCTTGCCAGCATAAATATAGTCCTTCCATTTATAAATTTTGCTTTTGCTGTAGGCATTATGATCTCTGTTGGTGCTGGAACAATAATTAGCATTAAATTTGGAGAAAAAAATATAGAAGAGGGGTGTTATTTTTACTCTTTAGGAGTCAAACTCCTTGTTATTTCTGGAATTTTAATCTCTTTTTTAGGGATATTTTATACAGAGGAGATTGTTTCAATTTTAGGGGCTACACCACAAATTGCAGAAGGGTCTTCATTTTATTTAGGTACAGTGTCTTTTTTCATTTTAACTTTTATATTAGGTTACGGTCTTGAAATTTTTGTAAGGATTGATGGAGCTCCATCTTACTCAATAATCTGCTTGATTTTTGGTGCTATTACAAATATTGTTCTAGACTATATATTTATAGCTAAATTTAATTTAGGGATAAAAGGTGCAGCTTTAGCCACGGGTATTGGGCAGACCAGCACAATTATCCCCCTTATCTATTACTTAAAAATAAAAAAAACAAAACTGCATTTCAATTTCGTTAAAATAAATATAAAACCCATTAAAGATATCTTCTTTAATGGGTCTCCTGAATTTGTTACTGAAATTACAACTGCTCTACTTATTGTAACTTTCAATATGCATATTATTAAATTAATCGGTGAAAAAGGGGTTGCCTCTTTTGGTATAATAAGTTATTTTTCTACTTTTGTTATAATGACAATGATCGGTTTTGCTCAAGGGATTCAACCAATTATTAGTTATAACTTAGGTGCAAAAAAGCACTTAAGAATAATCAAACTTTTAAAAAATAGTTTTTACTCTTTAGCTATTTTAGGGGTTCTTTTTTACTCCATTATTAATATTTTTTCACAAAATATAATTTCACTTTTTATTAAAGATAATAGTGAACTTGCGTATATTACAAAACAAACCATTAAATACTATAGTTTCACTTACTTGTTTTGTGGAATTAATATTTTAGCAACAAGCTTTTTAACTGCAGTTGAAGAATCTCTTATCTCTAATTTTTTAAGTATTTTAAAAGGGATTATATTTATTAATATTTTTCTTACAATACTGCCAAATGTTATAGGTACTAATGGCCTTTGGCTCTCTTCATCTATAAATGAATTTGTCATGACTATTTTATCTATTTATGTTGTGAGAAACTTTGTAAAAAAATTATACTTCCCTTTGTGACTCTCTCCATTGATCAAAATATTTTATTCTTATTTTTTTGCAGATATAGCTGGAAAAAAAATATCCGAAACTTGCAAAATAAAAACCTTTCATTCCAAAAATACCATATATTTTAACACTTAAGACTATTCCTAAAACTGCCATCAATATATTAACAACAGCAAATCTAATCCTGTCAAAATCTGCTTTTCCATTTACTATCATCCCTATCTGTGTTCCTAACTCTGTTGTCAGCCCTGTTAAATGGGTAGTTCTGCATGTGACATTTCTATAAGTTATAAACATACCGTTTTGCATCCCAGTGATAATTGCCACTATATACATAAAAGAATTTTCTTCGCTCAGTGCCATAGTTGTTATAAAAAGTGCTATCCCTAGCCCTTTTAAATAATTTTCTGATATTTTATTAAAAATAAATTTTTTATTTGAAAATACAATTCCTGATATTACTGTACCGAAAAAAAATGATAAAATAACATCAAAAAGTGAAAGTACGTTATACAAATTAAAATTTGCAAGACCTTGAACACTTAAATTCCAGTTTCCTGTAACATGGGATACAGGGATACTATACTTCATAAGTGCCATAGAGTTCATATACGCACCTGTGAATGTTAAAGTGGAAATCCATAAAGACATTTTTTTATTATAACTTTTCATAATACTTCACCTTTCACTCTTATATATCTATATTTTATATTATAGCACTGGTATTTTCATTTTCAATAACATATTATTTTTAATCATATAAAAAATAGATGAGATCTCTCTCACCTATTTTTTATATTTATTTCAAAGATTATTAATTAGGATTTAAAACTAAGTTTGTAAGTTCATTTACAAACTCCATAGTTTTCCCGTTTTTATCGAATACAGGGTTGTATTCAACTATATCTACAGATGTTACAAAGTAGTTTTTAAATAGGTATTTGAAAGTTGTAAACATATCTTCTGGAGTGAATCCACTTCTTACTGGTGTACTTACACCTGGTGCATACTCTGGATCTACTGAATCTACGTCAAAACTTATATGTAGATTATCTATTTTTAAATAATCTTTTATCTCTTGAAGAACTACATCTAACCCTTTATGGATTACTTCATCGTAAGAGATAACTTTTATTCCTAACTCATCTATAAACTCTCTCTCTTTATAGTCTAAATCTCTTGCTCCAAAGATAACTATATTTTTGCTCTCAATTTTAGCCCCTTCATAGAAACAGTTAACTAAATCTCTGTCTCCATACCCTTGAAGTAATGCAAGTGGCATACCGTGGATATTTCCTGACATAGTAATCTCATCAGTGTTCATATCTCCGTGAGCATCAATCCAAATAACCCCTATCTCTTTTTCTAAAGAAACTCCAGAGATTGTTCCAAGAGCTATTGAGTGGTCTCCTCCAACTGTAATTGGTCTATAACCATCTTTTACTGCATCATTAACTTGCGATGCTATCTTCTCACAAGTATGTAATATTGTATTTTTATATTTTAAATTCCAATCATTAAAGTTCTCTTTTTGCTTTTCAACTTCAATAATATACATCTCATCAAAATTATCAGGATAGTTTTCTCTAAGTACATCTGGTCCAAACTCAATACCTGCTTTGTTAGCTCCTAAGTTCATTGGAACACCGATCATCATATTCTTCATTTTTTCAGTATAGATGTATACTGCGTCCTCTTCCTCTATTACGTTAATATACTGTAATTCTGGATCTTCCATCCCTTGTATATGAAGTTTAGCATCTTTTAGGTCATATATATAATTGATAGTCTCTCTAGTAATTCTTTCCCCTGGAACAATAATAGGTATCCCTGGAGGGTAAGCCATTATCATCTCACCAGAAATTTTACCTTCACTCTCTTCAAATAAAACTCTATTTTTTTCAGAGTAAAAAGCTTCCCTTGGTATTAGTTCAAGTTCTGGAATTGAAGGCATTCTTAATAACTCTCTATCTATTTTTTTCCCTTGCTCATGGAATCTTTTGCTGATATCAGTAAGAGCAACTATTAATTTATCTATACTCTCTTGTGTATCCCCTATAGTTATAAGTCCTAAAATATTATAAAAATCTGATAACTCTACTTGAATATTATAATCATCAACAAGTAATGTTTCTAACTCAAAACCTGTTATTCCCATCTCTTTTGCTGAAACAGTAAGTTTTGTAGGGTCAAATGCATATATACCCTCTCTTCCTAAAATCTCAATTCCAAATGAATACATCCCTGGAATTCTATTGATCTCAGCTCTTGCATAATTAGCTAATTTTATA
This sequence comes from Fusobacteriaceae bacterium, assembly GCA_017984315.1. GTDB lineage: Bacteria > Fusobacteriota > Fusobacteriia > Fusobacteriales > Fusobacteriaceae > JAGNZR01. Next base: position 9,143 of record JAGNZR010000026.1, read on the forward strand.
GTTCTATCAAGTAACTCTGTCCCTTCAGTTGCAATCTGTCTTCTAGCACAATCTAATGATGCCATAAGAGGGTATGAAGGTGATGTAGTGTGTAATAAACTTAAAATTTGCTGAACTCTATTTACATCTATTCTGTCTGAATTAACATGTAGTACTGACATTTGAGTTAGACACCCTAATATTTTATGCGTACTTTGTGCACACATATCCGCTCCAACTTCAACTGCAGATAGAGGTAAGTCTTCATGGAAATGTAGATGTGGTCCATGTGCTTCATCAACAATTATTGGTATATCATAAGAGTGTACGATATCAACTATTCTTTTCAAATCAGTTGCTACTCCATAATATGTTGGATTAATCAGTAATACTGCTTTTATATCTGGGTGCTGTTTTAACATTGTCTCAACAGTTTGTGGTCTTACTCCATGTGCTATTCCTAAAGATTCATCTATCTCTGGGTTCATATATACTGGCTCAGCTCCACTTAAAATAATTCCAGCTGATACTGATTTATGTACATTTCTTGGTACTAATATTTTTTCTCCAGACTTAACTACAGTCATTATCATGGTTTGAATAGCCCCTGACGTACCGTTTACGGCAAAGAAACTCTTCTTAACTCCATAAGCGTCTGCTAAAAGTTCTTGTGCTTCCTTTATGCAACTTTTTGGTTGATGAAGTCCGTCTACCATTTTAAATATCGTAACATCCATTGAAAATATTCCATCTCCAACGAAATCGTGGAACTCTTTATCAGCTCCAACTCCTCTCTTGTGTCCTGGCACATGAAAAGGTGTTATATCCCTTTTTACGTATACATCTTTTAGCGTTGAAAAAATAGGTGTTTTTTGTTGATTAAGCTTTGACATTTTACCTCCTTGTTTGCTATTCTGTAGTTAAAAGATATAAAAAACCTAAATATCTTTTAGAATAGAGTTTTTTTTTATTTTTTATATATCTGTAATACAATAAAAAAAATATTTTTCCTGTATTTAAATATTTTTTTTACTCTAAAAACAAATACTCCCGATTATAAAATTTTTTAATAACTATGTCAATAAAAAAAATGGAGAGATAATGAAAAAAATTTTGATTCCTCTTTTTAAAGGGGTTGAAATCCTTGAAGTTTCCCCCTTTATAGATGTTTTTGGCTGGAATAATATTTTAAATAAAGAGACGATTTTAGTACACACTATTGCTGATTTTTCACCTATAGAATGCTGCTGGAATCTTAAAATTATTCCAGAAATTATTTTTAAAAATAGTATTGATTTAAATGAGTATAGTGCAATTGTTTTTCCAGGTGGTTTTGGATCCAAAGGTTTTTTTAAGTCTGCTAAATCTTCAGATTTTTGTAAATATTTGAAAAATTATGCTACCATAGAAAACAACATTTTTTTGCAGGAAACTTTTTTTGTAGGTGTCTGCACAGGATCCCTGATCTTATTAGAGCTTGGTCTGTTAAAAAACAAAAGAGCTACAACATATTTAAGAGAAAATGGTAGGTATTTTAACCAACTTTTTGAAAGTGATGCAATCCCTACAAAGCAGGAGATCGTTATTGATGGTAGAATTATTACCAGTTCAGGTCCAAGCACTGCTTTAAAAACAGCCTTTTATCTCTTAGAGAGTTTAACAAATAAAGAGAATACACTCCTTGTAAAAAAAGAGATGGGGTTTGATATTTAATGTAAATTATGATATAATTATATGTATATAAATTTAATTTATAACAAAAAATTTAATAGAGGTGGTTTAATATGAGAATTGAAGAAAATAAAGTAGTTACACTTGAGTTTAATGTTTATGACAAAGATGATAATGAGATGTTAGAGAGTACTTCTGATTTAGGACCTTTTTTCTATATTCATGGTATAGGAGCATTTATTCCTAAAATTGAAGAGTCTTTAGAAGGAAAAGCAAAAGGGTTTAAGACAGTTGTAGAAATGACTCCTGAAGAGGGTTACGGAGAGTATGATGAAGAGCTTGTAGATACAATGCAAAAATCTGAATTTGTTGAATTTGATGATATCTATGAAGGGATGGAGTTTATCGCTGATATGGATGATGGAACTGAGCAAAGCTATGTTATAACTTCTATAGATGATGAAGTTGTTACTATTGATGGAAATCACCCATTCTCTGGAAGAAATTTAAAGTTTGAAATAACTGTTACTGATATAAGAGAAGCTACTGATGAAGAGTTAGAGCACGGACACCCTCATTTTGACGGTATCAGTGATGAAATGTTAGATGCTTAATTTGTAAAATTTATTTTATTTAAAAGGAGAATATAAAAGATGAAAATAGCTTTAGGAGCTGACCATGGTGGATTCGTATTAAAAGATAAAGTAAAATCATTTTTACTGGAAAAAGGGTATGAAGTATTAGACTTCGGTACTAACTCTGCTGACTCTGTAAACTATCCTGTTTATGGAAAAAAAGTTGCCAATGCAGTTGTTAATAAAGAGGCTGATTTTGGTATAGTAATTTGTGGAACAGGTATAGGTATCTCAATTGCTGCTAATAAAGTTCGTGGAATAAGATGTGCTCTTTGCATGAATTCTACTATGGCGACTCTTACTAGAGAGCATAATGATGCAAATATATTAGCTTTAGGTGAAAGAATGATCGGAGATGTTCTAGCTTTAGATATAGTTGATAAATTTTTAAATACTGAATTCTTAGGTGGAAGACATGCAACAAGAGTTGCAATGATTGAAGAAAACTAATTTTTAATATTAAAAAGGAGTGGCCATGTCTACTATTTTTACTAAAATTATAAACAAAGAGATTCCAGCTACTATTGTTTTTGAAAATGAGCAGGTTATCGCTTTTAAAGATATAAACCCTGTAGCACCAATACATATTTTGGTTTTACCTAAAAAAGAGATCCCTACTTTAAATGATATCTCTTTTGAAGATAAAGAGCTTATAGGGGAAGTTTTTTTAACAATTGCCAAAATAGCTAAAGATTTGGGAGTTGCCCAAGACGGTTACAGAGTAATCGCTAACTGCAACAGCTATGGTGGACAAGAGGTTTTCCATTTACACTATCATTTATTAGCAGGGGAACCAATAGGTCCCATGAGAGTTTAAATAGAAAAAGTTGTAGAATTATTTCTACAACTTTTTTTTATTTACTAATTTTTTTAAAATATTTAAACATTTTGAATATTATATTAAATATTATAAATTATTTTTATCATAAGGCTTTCCTGCTGCACTTGGAGCTATTGCTTTTCCTACAACTCCAGCTAGAGCAAGAAGTGTTAAAATATAAGGGATCATTTGAATAAACTGCGGTGGTATTGAACTGAAATATTGCTGCATCAATACTTGCCCAGCTTCAGCAAATCCAAATAATAAACTTGCAAATATAACCCCTTTCGGTTGCCATTTTCCAAAAACTAAAGCTGCTAGAGCTATAAACCCTCTTCCTGCAGACATCTCTTTTGTAAATTGTGCCAAAGCTCCTAAAGATAGATATGCTCCACCTAAACCAGCCAGTGCACCAGACAGCATTACACCTAAATATCTAACTTTATAAACATCTATCCCTACAGTGTCTGCTGCTAAGGGATACTCTCCTACTGCTCTCATTCTAAGACCTGTAACTGTTTTATAAAGAAAGAAACCTGACATTCCTACCACTATGTATATAATGTACACAATTATTGATACTCCGTATATAAGAGGAGCTCCTGTTACTACTGGTGTATTACTTGATTGGTTAAACAGTATTCTTAACATAAAAACGGTAAATCCTGAAGCAAATAAATTTATTGCTACTCCTGAAACTACTTGATTCCCTTTATATTTTATACTGATGACTCCATGTATAAGTGCAAATAAAGCACCGCTTACCATACCAATTATTACTCCTAAAACCCAACTTCCTGTATAGTATGATCCTACTGCTGCAAAAAACGCACTTAGAAGCATCATCCCTTCTAAACCGATATTAACTACTCCTGTTATTTCACAAAACATCCCACCAATTGCTGTTATCATTATTGGGGCAGCTTGTCTCAAAGTTGCCATTAATAAACTACTAACTATTGCTAACATCTCTTATGCCCCCTTTTTCTTCTTAATTACAATTCTAAACATATTTTCTGCTGCAATTAGAAGTATTATTATTGCCTGTATCATTATAACAATTTGACTTGGAACAGTTGTATTAAATTGCATAGCTCTTCCACCTACTCTTAATGCTGCAAAAAGAATTGCTGCTAACAAAGCTCCAAAAGGGTTATTTTTTCCCAATAATGCAACTGATATACCATCAAATCCTAAACTGGCAATTAAACCTTGTTTATATGTAAATTGTCCTACTCCACCTAATACTCTTTCAGCACCTGCAAGACCTGCTAAGGCTCCAGATATTCCAAGAGAAAGTGCCATTATCCTTTTTACATTTATCCCTGCATTTTCTGAAACAGTAATATTATTTCCTACAGCTTTTATTTCATAACCAAAAACTGTTTTTTCAAATACAAACCATACTACTACAACTGCCACTAGAGCTATTATAAATCCAAAATTAAGTGCCTCATTTGTAGAAGGCAGCAGATGCATTAGTCTAGCAGACTCAAAAACTGCTGGTGTTTGAGGATTTGGACCATTTATTCCACCCTCTTTCAATGGATAGTTAAGTGCGTATAGTTCTACATTTATAGCTATGTAATTTAGCATTATTGTAGAGATAACTTCATGTACACCTAATCTAGCTTTTAAAACACCTGCTATTGCAGCCCATACTAAACCTGCTAAAGCTGCAGCAGTCATAATTACCAATGGGTTATTTATAATAGGGTTTGGAATAAAAGCTCCTATTGCAGCAGCTGTTAACCCTGCTACAACCATCTGCCCTTGAGCTCCTATATTAAACATCCCTGATTTAAATGCAAATAATACAGCAAGTCCTGTAAATATCATAGGAGTTGCTTCTAATAAAGTTCTTGCTATTGCTTTTTCATTTGAAAAAGCTCCACTAAAAAGATAATAGTAAGCTTTTACAGGATTTTCTCCTAAATAAGATATTATACCTGCACCTATTAATAATGCAATAAATACTGCTATTATAGGAATAATTATTCCTTCAATTTTTTTATTCACTTATCTTTCCACCTGCCATTAAAATTCCAATTTTTTCTTCAGTGGCTTCTTCTCTATTAAGAATACCACTTATTTTTCCAGCACACATTACTGCTATTCTGTCTGATAAATTTAAAATTTCTGTAAGTTCAGAAGAGACTACCATTATTGCTTTCCCTTTTTTCTTCTCCTCTAATATCATTTTATGAATAAATTCAATAGCTCCAATATCAACACCTCTTGTAGGTTGTGCTGCTATTATGAAAATATTCTCTTTCTCTAACTCTCTAGCTACTATTATCTTTTGTTGGTTTCCACCAGATAATTTTCCGAAAATAAGTTTAGGATCTATAGGTCTTACATCATATTTTTCTATATATTTCTTTGCTTCTGAAAGAATTTTATCAAAATTTAAAAGTCCCAACCCTTTTTTATATCTGTTTCCATGTTGCCCTAATGCAAAATTTTCACTAATATCAAATTCAGCAATAGCAGCTCTTTTATGTCTATCCTCTGGAATATGAGCAATTTTTTCTACAGATTGATTTAACCCTTTTAAATTAGTTAAATTTTTACCATTTAAAATAAATTCACCACTCTCTATTTTATCAAGTCCTGTTAAAGCTTCTATCAGTTCAGTCTGCCCACTACCTTCTACACCGGCAACACCTAATACTTCTCCCTCTCTTATTTCAAAAGAGATTCCATCCACTTTTTTTACTCCGAATCTATTGTTAACAGTAATATTTTTTGCTTCAACTACTACTTTCCCTATCTCTACTACTGGCTTTTCTGTTGTAAATAAAACAGCTCTTCCTACCATTGCATTTGCAATTAACTCTTTTGTAGCTAACTCTGTTTTAAAATTAGCAACATCTTTTCCTCTTCTTATTACAGTTATATTATCAGATATTGCCAAAACTTCTTCCAACTTATGAGAGATAAAAATTATTGTTTTCCCCTCTCCTATTAGATTATTTATTATTTTATATAACTCTCTTGTTTCTTGAGGTGTTAAAACTGCTGTAGGCTCATCAAAAACCAATAAATTAGCACCTTTAAAAAGTATTTTAAGTATCTCTACTCTCTGCTGCATCCCTACAGATAGATCACTTACATAAGCATCTGGATCTATTTCTAATCCATATTTTTTAGATACCTCTCTTACATCCTCTCTAGCTTTATCTAAATCTAATAAACACCCTTTTTTAGGCTCAACACCTAATATCATATTTTCAGCTACTGTCAGTGTTGGTACAAGCATAAAGTGCTGATATACCATCCCTATCCCTAATTTTGCAGCTACACCTGGTCCATCAATACAAACCTCTTCTCCATTATATACTATAGTCCCTGATGTAGGCTGGTATAAACCATTTAAAATCTTCATAAGTGTGGATTTTCCGGCTCCATTTTCACCAACTATGGCGTGTTTTTCACCTTTTAATATATTCAAATTTATGCAGTCATTAGCTATAACTTGCCCACCTGCAAAAGTTTTTCTTATATTTTTCATATTTAAAATGTAATCACTCACAAAATCCCCCTCAAAACTATTCTACATTTTTTAATATAACAAAAGTTATATCATCTGATTGTTCTCTTGTATTTTTAAACCTATCTAACTCTTTTAATAAATTATTTTTTATAATCTCTACATTTTCAAATCTATTATCATAGATTATTTTTTTCAATCTCTCCATTCCAAAAAGCTCTTTCTTCTCATTTTCGCACTCTGTTATACCATCTGTATATAAAACTACTATATCATTTTTGTTTAACTTAGTTTTTGCTTGAATATAGTTATACTCTTCTAAGAATCCAATTGCTATCCCTTTTACTGTTTTTAACTCTATTTTATCCTCTTCTGCACTATAGATTATAATAGGGTTATGTCCTGCATTGGAATATGTAAGCTCTTTATTTTTATAGTTAAATTTGCAGTGCATTATTGTAATGAACATATCTTCATTAATATCAGGGTAAATAATTCTGTTTAAATCTCTTAAATCTTTTTTTGGTTCAACACCTCTTGTACATAAAGTTCTTAATATAGATCTCGCTAAGGCCATTAAGAAAGCTGCTGGCACCCCTTTACCACTTACATCTGCCATTGTTATAGAGAAAGTGTCGTTATTATATAGATAATAATCGTAGTAGTCTCCACCAATCTCTTTTGCAGGTCCAAAATAATTAGCAACTTGAAGCCCTAATATATTTTTTACATCCTGAGGAATTATCTTTTTTTGGATTCTGGCTGCTAACTCTAACTCTTTTGATATTCTCTCTTTAATTAATAAGTCAGCATACATTTTTGCATTATTTATCGCAATTGATATTTGTATAACCAGTGCTGATATCATCTCTTGGTCAATATCAATTAATTTTTCTTTATCTTCAATTACAAATATTACTCCTAATTGTTTATCTTTTACAACAAGGGGCGACATTACAACAGTTTCATCGTCTGCAACTCTAAATTGATGAGATAACCCTTCATATACACGCTCATAATCTATACTTGTATATTTTTCTAACTCATCTTCCTTAAAATTCAGTTCCCCTCTAAATTTCATATTGCCTTTTACTTTTTGAAGTTTTAAATTCCCTTT
>JAGNZR010000051.1 GCA_017984315.1 Fusobacteriaceae bacterium
TGTGCTGGTTTTTTTGAAAGTCCCTCTTTTAATAGTTTTGATGCTGTATAAATTATTACAAATACTACTAAGTAACTTACTACATTAAGAGGTAAAGATTTTACAATATATGCTGCTATAATAACTCCTACAATCCCTGAAATAGTTATGATCATTGTAGCCCTTCTATTATAAGCCCCTTCTCTAATGAATTTAATACTAGCTGCAGGCATTAAATATGCACATGAAGCCATCATTATAGGAAAAGCTGAAATAGGGCTCATTCCTAGAGCATAAACTAAAGCCATACATGGTGCATAAAGCCCTATCCCTAAAGTCATAAGAGCTCCTAATATAAAGTTTCCTACTACTGCTATTACAAGCTTTACACCTTTAAGACCTATTGCCTGCCCACCTACTGGCATTATACCTAACTTTCCTGCTAAAATAATTGCCACTACTGCAAAAAGTGCTACTCCCATTCCAACTTGGATTTTTTTCTCATCCATTTTAGAAACGATTCCTGCACCTATTACTGCTCCTGCAACTGCTGCTATTAGCATAGATATAAGAGTTAATGGTTCAACCTCTACTTTTTTAACAAATATAAGTGCCTCCACAATAATAGGGATACACATAGCCGTATTCAAAGTTCCTGGGATTATCCCGTCTTTTACCAACCTAAAATTTTTAAAAACTGCAGTCATGGGGGCGAAAGCACCTATTCCTAGCGTGTCTAAAAAACTTAGAAAAAATCCAACTATAGAGAATGCAGGTATACTTCCGTCCTTCTCTAACTTGCCATGATTTTTTGCTTTTAAATAATCTTTGTAGAACACCGTTAAAAATAGTGTTCCTCCTAATACCAATAGTATTAGTAATACAGAAACTAATTTCATCTTCTTCCCCCCCATTTTATTTATTTATTTTTATAGTTTGTATATTCTAGCATCTTTTTTTATTTTTTATTTTATTTTTTGTTTTTTTATATATTTTTTGCTTTTTTAATTGTTTTCAACCTTTTTAAAAACAATTCGTTCTTTTTAAAAACAAAATTTTTATAAAATTATTTACTATGAATTGTAATTTAACAAAAAAAATACAGCTAATACTCTCTATAAAAAACCTACCTTCCAACTTTGCTGTTTTGCATCTGCCTCACGGTAAATAGTTTCCATTAAGAAATATTAGCTGCTTCTTTAGTTAGATAAATAGCTATAAGAAACTAATAGTTTATTTCTTGTTTCATGAAATAAGCTTTAGGGTGCTTACAAACAGGACAAGATTCAGGAACAATCTTTCCTACAAAAATATGTGCACAGTTTCTGCACTCCCATTTTTCTTCATTTTCAGATTTAAATACTTTATCTTCAACTATATTCTGATATAATTTTCTATATCTGCTTTCATGATATTTTTCTATTTCGGCAACCCCTCTGAAAAGTCTTGCAATCTCTGTAAACCCTTCTTTTTCAGCTTCAATTGCAAAATTAGCATACATATCTGTCCACTCATAATGCTCCCCATCAGCAGCATCTTTTAAGTTTGTAAGTGTATCTGGAATTTCATCCCCATGTAGTAATTTAAACCATAATTTTGCATGCTCTTTTTCATTATTCGCTGTAGATTCAAAAATAGCTGCTAACTGCTCATACCCTTCTTTTTTAGCCTTTCCAGCGTAATAAGTATATTTATTTCTAGCTTGAGACTCTCCTGCAAAAGCTGTTTTTAAGTTTTCCTCTGTTCTGCTTCCTTTAAACTCCATATTCATCCCTCCAAATTATCATTTTTTATGTCAACAGTTTTATACTATATAAATAAGGATTTTCTTTCTTTAATTTTTTAATTTTATTTAAATTTATTTTTATATGTTCTTTCATTAATAGTGACTATTTTATAATAATATGGTACTATAAAATGTAGATTATAAATAATAAAAGGGGGGTTATCTAAATTATGCGTTATTATAAAAAAAGACCCAGTAAATTGAAAAATTTTTTTAAATATATAGTTTATTTAATCTTAGCAGTGGCTCTTTCAACATATTTTTTTCCTGAATATTTTAAAAAGTATTCAGAGTTTCTTGTTTACGACTATACTCAAAAAAATAACCCTATAGAAGAGGTTAAAATTACTCCTGAGGTTAAAGTTAATCCTGAAGTTAAAATTCATAACCCTATAGCAACTATAGAGAATAAAGTATTTACTAACTCAAATCTCTACCTTAAAGAGTATTTAAATGTTGTATATACTACTGTAGACATAACTCCTGAACAAAAAAAAGATTTAACACTTAATATATATAAACCAGAAAATACAAATACGAAAACTCCAGTTGTAGTCTTTATTCCTGGAAAGAATTTTTCTTTGAATAAAGATGAGTCTTTAAACTCACCTCTTTATAAAGGGGTTAAAAGTTTAACGGCAAAAGGTATAACTGTTATAAATTTAGATTATCGTGATCTCTCTTTAGGTGTATTTCCAGCACAGATTGCCGATATAAAAAAAGCTATTAAATTTTTAAAGGATAATTCTGAAAAATACGGATTAGATGAAAATAGATTTGCTGTAGTAGGTGAAAATACAGGAGGAACTTTTGCACAACTTTTAGGAGCTACAGCTTCTAATGCAGAGTTTGAAAAAGTCTCTGTAAACTATGTTGTAACTTTTGGTGCTCCTACAGATATGATCAACTTATTCCCTGATTCTGAAGATAAATATATTTCAAAAGATAAAGCTTATGTTACATTTGATGCTGCTGATTCAATTTATGGAAAAATCATTAATTTCAGCAGTGAAAAATGGATGGGAATGGCAGGTATTAGAAGAATGCAAAAGAAAGGTAAATCTGAATCTAGCGCATATTATTGGAATCGTGTTGATTTAGCTGAACTTTTAAGCCCTATTTACTCTGTATCAAAGGAAACTGCACCTATGTTTATAGTTCACAACATGAATGATAAAGAGATACCAGTTAAACAAAGTATAAGACTTTCAAGCAAACTTAGTGAATCACAAGTTGAAAATATATTAATAAGCAACTATTCAAACAGCGAAGGGTATACTGATGAAAATATTATCAATTTATCTTTAGACTGGCTTACAACAAAGCTTTCTAAATAATAGGGAGTAAAAAATGATTTTTAAAAAAAATAGGATTTTTACACTGTCTTTTTTTATATCTATTTTAATTCTTTTTTCTGCATGCACCTCTGCAAGTAGAAAAACTCAGTGGTCAAATTCAAAAGATTTAATCCCTTCCTGGTACTCTACACAGATTCAGGTTGGAGATGTTATTATAAAAAATAAAACACTTAACCCTATGGAGTGGTATGGACATTGTGGAGTGGTGGTTTCTAAAAACAGCATAGCTGATTATCCACAACCTTTTATGGGGTATCAAGAGTCATATTATTATAACTGGTTGCATGAAGATAACAGAGAAATTATAGTTCTTAGATACCCTAAATTTAACGCAGAGTTCAAAGAAGCTTTTTTAAAAAATGTAGAAGCTACTAAAGATCAGGATTATTGGTTTACTCTCAATAAAAAAAATAGAGACACAACATATTGTTCAAAATATATCTGGTATCTTTATTGGAAAACAGCTCAAGATTTAGGTTATGAATTGAATATAGATAATAATGCTCTTTTTGCAGTTTTTCCTTATGATTTTTTAGAAACTGACACTTTAGAGCAGATTTATATAAAAAATAGAGATACTCAAATTTAAAAACTAGGAGATTATTGAATGAAAAAATTACTACTTGCATTATGTTTAATCGCTACATCACAATTAGCTATTGCTAATACAGAAGATTATGAAAAATATAAAGTAAATGAATCAGGTAAAATAATGGTATCTATGTATCACGCTTTTTCTGATACTACACCTAAAGATGACTACTCTCGTACATTTGCAAATTTTGAAAAAGATTTACAGACTTACTATGAAAAAGGTTATTACCCAATCTCAATCCATGATTTTGTCTCTGGAAATATCAGTGTTCCTTTAGGTAAAACACCTATACTTCTTACATTTGATGATGCTCATAAATCACAGGCATCTTTTTCAAAAGTTAATGGAGCCCTTACACTTAACAAAGATACTATGCTTTATAAATATATTGAGTTCAATAAAAAACACCCTGATTTTCCTGTTAAAGGGGTTATCTACTTAAATGCAGATCCTTTTAAAGGGGAGGGTACTATTTCTGAAAGGATAAATGCTGTTTTAAGTACTGGGTTTGATGTTGGAAACCACACTTATAACCATTTAAATTTAAAAACAGGAGCTAAAGAGCAGATTGAAAAAAATATGGCTTTAGTTGTTAAAATGATTCAAGATGCAAAACCTGGTTACCCTGTAACTTCCCTTGCAAGACCTTTTGGTTCTTCAAGCAAAGAGTACAGAGATTCTATGTTTAAAGGTTCATATAATGGTACATCATACAATAATAAAGTTACTTTCTTAGTTGGTTCTAATCCATCAACATCAATATTTAATACAGGTTATGATCCTCTTGCAGTGCCTAGAATCCGTGCTGGAAAAGGTGGTTCCCCTCTTGATTTAGATTACTGGTTAAGCCAATTTAATAAGAGACCTCAAGACAGATATATCAGTGACGGAAACCCGAGTACTATTGTTGTACCACAAGAGTTACAATCAAAAATTAACTCTTCAAAAATTGGTAATAGAAAACTTATTACTTACTAGACTAACATAAATAAATAAAAATATAGTTATCAATAAACACAACTATATTTTTGGAGGTTTTTATGGAAATTTTCAAAACAATAGATAATAAACTAGTTAAAATCGATGAGATTGAAGAGGGAGCTTGGATAAATTTAGTTGCTCCTACCGATGAAACTATTAAGCATATTGTTGCCACTTTAAATATTGAGGAGCAAAGTATTTTAGCAGCTCTGGATACAGAAGAGAGACCACGTATTGAGATTGAAGATAATGAAACTCTTATTATCGTAGACGTTCCTTATCTTGAAAAAAATACAAGCTCTCATGCAGGAGTATCTCATACTACTCTACCTTTAGGCATCATTATAACTGAACATAATATAATAACTGTTGCTACAACTGATGTTAGTCTTCTTTACCCTTTTAAAAAAGGGGTTCTTAAAGGGTTTAACACGAATCGTCGTACAACTTTCTTACTGCAGATGCTGTATAGAAATGCTGCAAACTATCTAATATACCTTAGAAATATTGAGAAGAAATCTAAAGAGTGGGAAACTGAACTTTACCTTTCTCAAAGAAATAGTGAACTTTTAGCACTTTTAGAACTTGAAAAATCCCTAGTTTATTTCTCTACTTCACTTAAATCTAACGAAAGTGTTTTAGAGAGATTATTTAGATTATCTTTTATAAAAAAGTATCCTGATGATTTAGAGATTCTTGAAGATGCAATTATAGAGAATAAACAAGCCATAGAGATGGCGAAAATATACAGTGACGTCCTTGGAGTTGTTATGGAGGTTTTCGCCTCTGTAATTTCAAATAACTTCAACATCCTTATGAAAAGACTTACATCTATAACAATAGTTATGGCTGTTCCTACAATTTTGTCAGG
>JAGNZR010000009.1:0-18015 GCA_017984315.1 Fusobacteriaceae bacterium
ATGACAGTAGAGTTAATCCACCCAATCGCAATGGAAACAGGATTAAGATTCGCTATAAGAGAAGGTGGAAGAACAGTAGCTTCTGGAGTAGTTGCAGAGATTACTAAGTAATTCAAATTTTTATAACTAAATAAAGGGGATTGGGAGGTAACTCCCTCTCTCTTTTATATATAATTTAGAATAAAGGAAATTGGAAATTCAAGTGTAGTATTTTATAAAATCATTTTTATAAAAACCTCTAGAAATTAGATTAGAAAATGAACTTTAAATAGATAAAAATATTTAAAAAAAAGCTTTTCTTTTTTTAGGAAATGTGATATTATAATCTGAGTGTATAGAAATATGCTTAATTCTAATTTTTAAGGAGGTGTAAATAAAGAGATGGCTTCTAACAAATTAAGAATATACTTAAAGGCTTACGATCACACATTACTAGATCAATCGGCAAGAAGAATAGCAGAAACTGCAAAGAAATCTGGTGCAGAAATCGCAGGACCTATGCCATTACCTACTAAAATTAAGAAGTACACTGTGTTAAGATCGGTGCACGTAAACAAAGATTCTAGAGAACAATTTGAAATGAGAGTTCATAGAAGAATGGTAGAGATTAAAAACTCTAATCCAAAAACGATAGCTTCGTTAACTGCTGTTAACTTACCAGCTGGAGTTGGAATAGAAATCAAACAAAACTAATTGATTTCTAAACGAGACATTATTATGTTTCGGGTAATTTGAAAACAAATGAAAACTAGTAATGGTTATCAGAAACCAAATTATCCTTGCAGAATAATACAAGTTGATGTGTTGTTCCAAAATTTTTCGCAAAAGAGAATGTGGAACCACGAGGACAAGTTGTCAACCAATATATTATTTGATGGAGGTAGAAAAGAATGACAGGAATTTTAGCTAAAAAAATTGGAATGACTCAAATTTTCCAAGATGGAAAAATAATTCCAGTAACAGTTATTGAAGCTGGTCCAAACTTCGTTTTACAGAAAAAAACTGTAGAGAACGACGGATACACTGCTTTACAACTAGGATTTGATGAAAAGAAAGAGAAAAACACTACTAAACCTTTAATGGGAATCTTCACTAAAGCGGGAGTTAAACCTTTAAGATTTGTAAAAGAACTTAAAGTTGAAGCAACTGAAGGGTATGAACTTGGTCAAGAGATTAAAGTTGATGCTTTAAACGGTGTAGAGTTTGTTGATATCTCTGGAACTTCAAAAGGAAAAGGAACTTCAGGAGTAATGAAGAGACATAACTTTTCAGGAAACAGAGCAACACACGGGGTATCTAGAAACCACAGATTAGGTGGATCTATAGGTATGTCAACATGGCCAGGAAAAGTATTAAAGAACAAGAGAATGGCGGGACAATACGGAAACGAGAATGTAACTGTACAAAACTTAAAAGTTGTTATGGTTGATGTTGAGAACAACCTTTTATTAGTAAAAGGAGCTGTTCCAGGAGCAAAGAACGGTTACGTAGTAGTTAAGCCAGCAGTAAAAAAATAATAGGTTAGTAGATGTGGAAGGAGGAAAATAATGGCAGTTTTAAACATATATAACTTAGCAGGAACACAAACTGGAACTGTTGAAGTTAACAATGAAGTGTTTGGGATTGAACCGAATCAAGCAGTACTTCACGAAGTATTAACTGCGGAATTAGCAGCTGCTAGACAAGGAACTGCTGCTACTAAGACTAGAGCAATGGTAAGAGGTGGAGGAAGAAAACCTTTTAAACAAAAAGGAACTGGTAGAGCTAGACAAGGTACTATCAGAGCACCACACATGGTAGGTGGAGGAGTAGCATTAGGACCACAACCAAGATCTTATGAGAAGAAAGTAAACAAGAAAGTTAGACTTCTTGCTTTAAAATCTGCTCTATCTGTAAAAGTAGCAAATGGAGATGTAGTTGTACTTGACGGTGCAATGGAAGCTCCAAAAACAAAAACGATAGTTGCTTTAACAAACGCTTTAAACGCAACAACAAAGCAATTATTTATAGTTGACGCATACAGAGATGTATTCTCAGAAGAGGAGTTCAACAAACAACAACAAACATGGAATTTAGAATTATCTGCAAGAAATATAGAAAGTGCGATGGTTCTTGGAACAAACGAAATCAGCGTTTATTGGTTACTAAAGCAAAACAAAGTAATCATCACAAAAGAGGCTCTTGCAACTCTTGAGGAGGTGCTTGGATAATATGACAGCTTATGATATCATCAAAAAACCAGTAATCACTGAGAAGACTGAGTTATTAAGAAGAGATTACAACAAATATACATTTGAAGTACATGTTAAAGCTAACAAGATTCAGATCAAGAAGGCTGTAGAAGAGATATTTAATGTTAAAGTTGTGGATATAGCAACATTAAACATTAAACCAATCACAAAAAGACATGGTATGAAGTTATATAAAACTCAAGCTAAGAAAAAAGCAATAGTTAAATTAGCTGACGGAAATACAATTACATATTTCAAAGAAGTATAATTAAATTTAAAAAATAATTATAGTATAGATTTAAAAAAACGGTAAAGATACGTATAGGTCTATAAATAATTCGGAGGTTAAGAATAATATGGCTATAAGAAAGATGAAAGCTATGACGCCAGGAACAAGACATATGTCTAGAATGGTTAATAAAGAGCTTGATCAAGTAAGACCTGAAAAGTCTTTAACTGTACCTTTGAAATCAGCTTATGGTAGAGATAACTATGGGCATAGAACAGGAAGAAACAGAGAAAAAGGTCACAAAAGACTTTACAGAATAATCGATTTTAAAAGAAACAAACTTGATATACCAGCAAGAGTTGCTACTATCGAGTACGATCCAAACAGATCGGCTAACATTGCTCTTTTATTCTATGTAGATGGAGAGAAGAGATATATATTAGCACCTAAAGGATTAGAAAAAGGAACTATGGTAATGGCTGGAGTAAACGCTGAGATCAAAATCGGAAACGCTCTTAAGTTAAAAGATATGCCAGTAGGTACAAAAATTCACAACGTTGAGTTACAGATCGGAAAAGGTGGTCAGTTAGTAAGATCAGCTGGAACTGCAGCAAGACTTGTTGCGAAAGAAGGAACTTATTGTCACGTTGAGTTACCATCAGGAGAGTTAAGATTAATACACGGTGAGTGTATGGCAACTATCGGTGAGGTAGGAAACTCTGAGCACAACTTAGTAGTTATAGGTAAAGCAGGAAGAAGCAGAAACATGGGAAGAAGACCTCATGTAAGAGGATCTGTAATGAATCCATGTGATCACCCACACGGAGGAGGAGAAGGAAGAACTCCTATCGGAAGAAAAGCTCCTTTAACACCATGGGGAAAACCTACTATGGGTGTTAAAACAAGAGGAAAGAAAACTACAGATAAGTTTATCGTAAGAAGAAGAAACGAGAAGTAATTTTCGAAAAGAGGAGGCTAAAAGGTAAATGGCAAGATCACTTAAAAAAGGACCTTTTTGCGATCACCACTTAATGAAGAAAGTTGAGGTAGCAGTATCAACTGACAACTTAAAAGCGGTTATCAAAACTTGGTCAAGAAGATCAACTATATTCCCTAACTTCATTGGATTAACTTTTGGAGTATACAACGGGAAAAAACATATACCGGTTCATGTAACAGAGCACATGGTTGGACACAAGCTTGGAGAGTTTGCTCCTACTAGAACTTATTACGGACACGGTGTAGATAAGAAAAAGAAAAAGAAATAATAACTTATAAATATAATTTATAAATTATAAAGGAGGTTGGACTAGTGGAAGCTAGAGCAATAACTAGATTCGTAAGATTATCTCCAAGAAAAGCTAGATTAGTAGCAGATATAGTAAGAGGTAAATCAGCTTTAGAAGCATTAGATATTCTAGAATTTACAAATAAAAAAGCAGCTGGGTTCATCAAGAAGACTTTAGCATCGGCAATTGCAAATGCTACAAACAACTTTAAAATGAACGAAGAAAAATTAGTGGTGTCAACTATTATGATTAATGAAGGGCCAGATCTTAAGAGAGTAAGCCCAAGAGCGATGGGAAGAGCTGATATAATCAGAAAACCAACTGCACATATCGTAGTAGCAGTATCAGAAAAGTAGTTTTTGAGGAGGTAAGATTGTGGGACAAAAAGTAGACCCTAGAGGACTAAGACTTGGAATTACAAGAACTTGGGATTCTAACTGGTATGCAGATAAAAAGGAATACGCTAAGTACTTCCACGAAGATGTAAAGATCAGAGATCTTGTTAAGAAAATGTACTTCCATGCAGGTATTTCTAAAACTAAGATTGAAAGAACTTCTCCTACAAATGTAGTTGTAATCATATACACTGCAAAAGCGGGAATCATCATTGGAAGAAAAGGTACTGAAATAGAGAACTTAAGAGTTAAATTAGAAGCTTTAACTGCTAAAAAAGTAACTGTAAAAGTTCAAGAAGTTAAAGAGTTCAACAAAGATGCAGTTTTAGTAGCTGAAAACATTGCTACTTCAATTGAAAAGAGAATAGCTTTCAAAAAGGCTATGACTCAAGCAGTAACAAGAGCTATGAAATCTGGAGCTAAAGGAATCAAAGTTATGGTTTCTGGAAGATTAAACGGAGCGGAAATTGCAAGAGCTGAATGGATGGTTGAAGGAAAAGTTCCTTTACATACATTAAGAGCAGACATCGATTACGCAACAGCAACAGCTCATACAACATATGGAGCACTTGGAATTAAAGTATGGGTATTCCATGGTGAAGTACTTCCAACTAAAAAAGAAGGAGGGGAAGCTTAATCATGTTAATGCCAAAAAGAACGAAACATAAAAAAATGTTTAGAGGTAGATTAAAAGGTACTGCTCAAAAAGGTAACTTCGTAGCTTTCGGAGATTACGGGTTACAAGCTTTAGAGCCATCTTGGGTTACTAACAGACAAATAGAATCTTGTAGAATAGCTATTAACAGAACATTCAAAAGAGAAGGTAAGATCTTCATTAGAATATTCCCAGATAAGCCAATCACAAAAAGACCTATTGGAGTTAGAATGGGTAAAGGTAAAGGAAACGTTGAAGGTTGGGTAGCTGTAGTTAAACCTGGAAGAATTCTTTTTGAAGTAAAAGGAGTTACAGAGGAAAAAGCTAAAGCAGCTTTAAGAAAAGCTACAATGAAGCTTCCAATCAATTGTAAAATAGTAAAAAGAGAGAATGGTGGTGAAAACTAATGAGAGCTAGAGAAATAAGAGAGATATCAAGTGAAGATCTAGTAGTTAAGTGCAAAGAACTTAAAGAAGAGTTATTCAATTTAAAGTTCCAACTTTCATTAGGTCAATTAACTAACACTGCTAAAATTAGAGAAGTTAGAAGAGAGATAGCTAGAATTAATACAATTCTAAATGAAAGATAATCTCATACAGAAAGAGGAGGTTGGAGTCTTGAGAAACGAAAGAAAAGTAAGAGAAGGAATCGTTGTTTCAGATAAAATGGATAAAACTATCGTTGTTGCAATAGAAACAATGGTATTACACCCAATTTATAAAAAGAGAGTTAAGAAAACAATAAAGTTTAAAGCTCACGATGAGAACAACGTAGCTCAAACTGGAGATAAAGTAAGAATCATGGAAACTAGACCATTATCGAAAGATAAAAATTGGAGACTAGTTGAGGTATTAGAAAAAACAAAATAACAAATATTAATTTCAATTTTAGATTGAGAGGAGGATATTTTAATGGTACAACAACAAACTATCCTTAATGTTGCTGATAACTCTGGAGCAAAAAAACTTATGGTAATAAGAGTTCTTGGAGGATCAAGAAGAAGATTCGGAAGAATTGGTGACATAGTTGTAGCATCTGTTAAGGAAGCAATTCCAACGGGTAACGTTAAAAAAGGTGACGTTGTAAAAGCTGTTATAGTTAGAACAAAGAAAGAATTAAGAAGAGAAGATGGATCTTATATCAAATTTGATGATAACGCAGCAGTAGTAATTAATAATAATAATGAGCCAAGAGCAACAAGAATATTTGGGCCTGTAGCTAGAGAATTAAGAGCTAAAGACTTCATGAAAATAGTATCTCTTGCTCCAGAAGTAATATAATTGAGAGAGGAGGCTAAATATCGTGGCTAAACCTAAGGTAAAGTTCGTTCCAGTGTCATTACACGTAAAAACTGGAGATACAGTTTTTGTAATATCTGGAAAAGATAAAGGAAAAACAGGGAAAATTGTAAAAGTATTCCCTAACAAAGGAAAGGTAGTTGTAGAGGGGATCAATATGGTAACAAAGCATATGAAACCTAACGCACAGAACCCACAAGGTGGAGTTGTTACTAAACCAGCTGCTATATTCTCTTCAAAAGTTATGCTATTTGATGAGAAAGCAGGTAAACCAACAAGAGTTGGATACAGATTTGTGGATGGAAAAAAAGAAAGATACTCAAAAGTATCTGGAGAATCTTTATAAGAGAGGAGGATAACGTAAGTGTCTGAAAAATACGTTTCTAGATATCATAAATTATATAATGATACTATAGTTCAAAATTTAACAAAAGAGTTAAATATCAAGAACATAATGGAATGTCCAAAGTTAGAAAAGATTATAGTAAATATGGGAGTTGGAGAAGCTACTCAAAATGTTAAGATAATCGACGCTGCTGCTAGTGATCTTATGATCATTACAGGACAGAAGCCAGTTATAAAAAAAGCTAAGAAATCTGAAGCTGGATTTAAATTAAGAGAAGGGATGCCAATTGGAGCTAAAGTTACTCTAAGAAAAGAGAGAATGTTCGATTTCTTAGATAGATTAGTAAATGTTGTTCTTCCAAGAGTTAGAGACTTTGAAGGAGTATCAGCTAATGCATTTGACGGAAGAGGAAACTACTCTTTAGGTTTAAGAGATCAATTAGTTTTCCCAGAAATCGAAATAGATAAAGTTGATAAAATGTTTGGAATGTCAATAACTATAGTATCTTCTGCTAAGACAGATGAAGAAGGAAGAGCTTTACTTAAGGCGTTTGGAATGCCTTTCAAAAAGTAATAGTGAGGAGGGTAGTTAATAAATGGCAAAAAAATCAATGATCGCAAGAGATGCAAAAAGAGATGCACTTTGTGAGAAGTATGCTGCAAAAAGAGCAGAGTTAAAATTAAAGGTTGCTGGAGGAGATATGGAAGCTGCATTTGAATTAAATCAACTTCCAAAAAATTCATCTTCATCAAGACAAAAAAATAGATGTCAAATAGATGGAAGACCAAGAGGATTCATGAGAGAGTTTGGAATCTCTAGAGTTAAGTTTAGACAATTAGCAGGTGCAGGATTAATACCTGGTGTTAAGAAGTCATCTTGGTAAGTTCAAGTAAAGGAGGATTGTCGTAATGTTTTTAACAGATCCAATTGCTGATATGTTAACAAGAATCAGAAACGCAAATGCGGTTATGCATGAAAAAGTAGATATGCCACACTCTAACTTAAAAGAGAAATTAGCAGAAATACTTAAAGAAGAAGGATTTATTTCTAACTTCAAAGTTGTAACTGATGGTAACAAAAAAAATATAAGAGTATATTTAAAATATGTTGGAAAAGAGAGAGTTATTAAGGGAATTAAGAGAATCTCTACTCCAGGAAGAAGAGTATATTCTTCTGTAGAAGATATGCCAAGAGTTTTATCTGGATTAGGAATTGCAATAGTTTCTACTTCAAGAGGAATAGTTACAGATAGAGTAGCTAGAAAAGAAAATATAGGTGGAGAAATACTAGCATTTGTTTGGTAGTAGATACTTAGGAGGTGTTCATTAATGTCAAGAGTAGGAAACAAGCTGATTAATGTGCCTGCTGGTGTCGAAGTTACATTAAACGGAAACGTTGTAACTGTAAAAGGGCCAAAAGGTACTCTAACTAAAGAGTTTTCAAATGAATTAGTAATAAAATTAGAAAATGGTGTATTAACTGTTGAAAGACCAAACGATCTTCCAGCAACAAGAGCAATACACGGAACAACAAGAGCTTTAATAAACAATATGATTGTTGGAGTTTCTCAAGGGTTCAAAAAGACTTTAACATTAGTTGGAGTTGGATACAAAGCAACTGAAAAGAATAAAGGATTAGAAATGGCTTTAGGGTTCTCTCATCCTGTTATTATAGATGCAGTTGATGGGTTAACAATGACTGTAGAAAAAAATACAACTATTAATATCGAAGGAATCGAGAAAGATGTAGTTGGACAAATTGCTGCAGAAATCAGATCAAAAAGACCACCTGAACCTTATAAAGGAAAAGGAGTTAAATATTCTGATGAAGTTGTTAGAAGAAAAGAAGGTAAAAAATCTTAAGGTAGCTTAGCCAAAAGGAGGTAAGGAAGTTGTTTAAGAAAGTAGACAGACAGGCAGTTAGAAAGGTTAAACATACTGCGATCAGAGCAAAAATATCTGGTACAGCTGAAAGACCAAGACTTGCTGTATATAAATCAAACAACAATATCTTTGCTCAATTAATCGATGACGTAAATGCAGTTACTTTAGTATCTGCTTCTACAATTGATAAGGAGTTAAAAGGGAATGTAAAGCACGGTGGAAACATAGATTCTGCTAAGCTTGTAGGAAAGTTAGTTGCCGAAAGAGCAACAGCTAAGAATATAGTATCTGTTGTATTCGACAGAGCTGGATATAAATATACAGGAAGAGTAGCTGCTCTAGCAGAAGCTGCAAGAGAAGCAGGACTTAAGTTCTAATTCTTGTAAGAGAGGAGGATTTAACTTGTCAAAGTTTGTTAATAAAGAAGATGACCAATTTCAAGAAAAATTAATAAAAATTTCTAGAGTTTCTAAAACAACTAAAGGAGGAAGAACAATATCTTTCTCAGTTTTAGCAGCAGTAGGAGATGCAAATGGGAAAATTGGGCTTGGATTAGGAAAAGCTAATGGTGTACCAGATGCAATAAAGAAAGCTATCGCTTCTGCAAAGAAGAATGTAGTAGATTGTTCATTAAAAGGAACAACTATACCACATGAGATAGTTGGTAAGTGGGGAGCTACATCTGTATGGATGGCACCTGCATATGAGGGAACTGGAGTAATCGCTGGTTCTGCAGCAAGAGAAATATTAGAGTTAGTTGGAGTTCATAACATCTTAACAAAGATAAAAGGTTCTAGAAATAAGCACAATGTTGCAAGAGCTACAATTGAAGGTTTAAGAACTCTTAGAAATGCTCAAGCAGTAGCAGCTTTAAGAGGAAAAGAAGTTAAGGATATTTTAAACTAGGAGGTAAACGTATATGTCAAAGGTTAGAATTGAGCTTATTAAGAGCATGATTGGAAGAAAACCTAACCACATCGCTACTCTTAAGTCTTTAGGACTAAATAAAGTAAACGATGTCGCAGAGCATACTGTAACTCCTGAATTAAAAGGAAAGATTGCTCTAGTATCTTACTTATTAAAAGTAGTGGAGGTGCAATAGTTAATGAAATTAAATGAATTAAAACCTTCTGTACCTAAGAAAGCTAGAAAGAGAGTTGGAAGAGGAGAATCTTCTGGACTTGGAAAAACAGCTGGTAAGGGAAGTAACGGACAAAATTCAAGATCTGGTGGAGGAGTAAAGCAATACTTCGAAGGTGGACAAATGCCTCTATATAGAAGAGTGCCTAAGAGAGGATTCTCTAACGCAAGATTCAAAAAAGAGTATGCAGTAGTTAATTTAGATGTTTTAAGCAGATTTGAGGATGGAACTGAAGTAACTCCAGAGTTATTAATGGCAGCTGGATACGTTAAGAAATTACTTGACGGAATCAAAGTTTTAGCTAACGGTTCTTTAGACAAAAAAATCTCTGTAAAAGCACACAAAGTTTCAGATGCAGCTAAATCTGCAATAGAAGCTAAAGGTGGAGTAGTAGAGATTTTAGAAGTTAAGTCATTCTCAGACGTAGCTGGTAACAACAAATAGTATTAAAAATCTCGTATGTGAGGTGAAGGTATTTTGGCTTTAATCGATACTGGTATAAGTAAATTAAAGAGTATTTCAAAAATCCCTGAGCTTAGAGAGAGAATAATATATACATTATTGATGTTTTTAGTAGCTAGAATTGGGACTCATATCCCAGCTCCAGGTATTGACATTGATAGACTCGCTGTAATGACCCAGCAGAGTGACTTATTAGGTTATATTAATATGTTCTCTGGTGGGGCGTTCGGTAGAGTTTCAATATTTGCATTAGGTATAGTACCATATATCAATGCGTCTATCGTATTTAGTTTATTGGGATCTATAATCCCTAAACTAGAAGAGATGAGAAAAGAGGGGGAAGGCTCTAGAAATAAGCTTACTCAATGGACAAGATATTTGACAATTGCAATCGCTATTCTTCAAGGAATTGGAGTATGTGCATGGTTACAATCTTCAGGTCTTGTAATGACTCCTGGACCAATGTTCTTCTTAACTACGATAACGACATTGACGGCTGGTACTGTTTTCCTTATGTGGGTAGGGGAGCAAATCTCTCTTAAAGGGCTAGGAAATGGAGTATCTCTTTTAATATTTTTAAATGTAATCTCTAGAATACCATCTGATATAGTGCAGACAGTACAAGCTATGAAAGGTTCTAAATTTTTAATACCTTTATTAATAATTGTTGCAATAGCTGCAATACTTGTAAGTGCATCTATCGTTCTTTTCCAATTAGGACAAAGAAAGATACCTGTTCACTATGTTGGAAAAGGGTTTGGTGGAAAAATTGGAATGGGAGAAAATTCATACATACCACTTAAGCTTAATACAGCAGGTATAATGCCTGTTATTTTTGCATCTGTAGTTATGATGATTCCTCAGCTGGCTGTAAACTCTTTACCTGCTGATATGGAAATAAGAGTATTATTAGGTAGAGTATTTCAACAGACTCATCCAGTGTATATGACAATTTATGCTGCAATAATTATTTTCTTCTCGTTTTTCTATACAGCTATAGTTTTTGATCCTGATAAAGTAGCAGATAACTTAAAGCAAGGTGGAGGAACAATACCGGGAATAAGACCTGGAGAGGAGACAGCTGAATATTTAGAAGGTGTAGTAACAAGAATTACTTGGGGAGGAGCAATTTTCCTTGCTGTAATTTGTATACTACCTATTTTTATATTCAAAGCTCTTGGATTACCTGATTTCTTTGGTGGAACAGGTATGATAATTGTTGTTGGAGTTGCAATAGATACTATTCAACAAATAGATGCTCATATGGTTGTAAAAGAGTACAAAGGATTTATTTAATGATATTAGTAAAGATTGGGAATTTAGGTTCCCTTTTTTTATTTGAAATTATACATTTAATAGAGTATATATACTATATGAGTAAAAAATCTGAAAAGTTGAGGAATAATTATGAATATAAAAAGATTTTATTTAGAAAATAAAGAGTATTTTGCGCCTGTTTTTGCAATTGCTCTGCCAACTATTGCTGATATGTTTGTGCAGACACTGCTTGGGTTCTCAGATATGGTAATGGTGGGAAGGATAGGACCAGAAGCTATAAATGATGTAGGAATAGGGAATGTGCCCATACTGTTCATAACAACAATATTTTTCGCTTTAGCAACTGGGACTACTGCTATTATGTCAAGGGCTTATGGAACTTCAAGCAAATCTGAAGGAACAAAAATTGCCTCACAAACTCTTTTTATAACTCTTCCAATCTCAATATTTATTATGCTGTTTATGCTGTTTTTTGCAGATGGAATAATCAACTTTGTAAGTGGAAATGGCGATTTAAAAGGGGTTAGAGATTATTATATCCCCGCAATATTAGGGGTACCTTTTTTAGCAATAAATGTTATTTTTGCAGGACTTTATAGAGCAGTAGGATATGCTAAAGTACCTATGATTACAAATATATTAAGTGTGGTAAGTAATGTTATTTTGAACTGGATATTTATATTTGAGCTACACTTAGGAGTGTTTGGAGCAGCTATTGCCACAACAGCATCTAGAGTATTAGTTACAGGAGTATACTGTTACCTTGTATTTAAGAAAAAGAATTTTTGGGTTACCCTACCTTATTATAATTTTAAATATAATCATGAAATAGCCAGCAGGATACTGAGAATAGGTGTGCCAACCATGCTTGAGCAGGGACTTTTCAGAGTTGGGATGATTATATTTGAAATGTTAGTAATTCGACTTGGAACTATCTCTTATGCAGCTCACAAAATAGCTCTTACAGCTGAGTCCTTCTCTTTTAATTTAGGATTTGGTTTTGCAGTAGCTTCAACCTCTTTAGTTGGACAGCAGCTTGGAAAAGGGGATTTAGATAAAGCAAAGAAATATGCAGAGATATGCACAATTTTAGCAATGTTAGTAATGACAATTTTTGGTTTGCTTTTTTTCATATTCCCAACTCTTATAATAAGAGTATTTACTGATAGTAAAGAGATACAGCCTTTAGCTTCTTCAGCATTGAAAATAGTGTCTATATGTCAGCCCTTTCTTGCAGCTTCTATGGTTTTATCAGGTTCTCTAAGAGGGGCAGGTGCAACTAAAGCAGTACTTATTACAACATCCCTTGGAATGTATTTGATAAGGGTACCTATGACTTATACACTCCTACATATTTTTAATTTTGGATTGTCAGCTGCATGGGTTGTTATGTCATTTGATCTGTCTTTTAGGTGCATTGCAAATTATATAGTATTTAAAAATGGTAACTGGAAGTATATAAAAGTTTAAACCTTACTTTATTTTTTTTTATGTATATAGTATAATTAATAGTAAAGTTTAAATAAAATATATTAAAAATAATAGAAAAAAGAGGAGAGTTAAAAATGAATATTATGCTATTTGGAGCACCTGGTGCTGGAAAAGGAACTCAAGCTAAGCCAATTATGGACAGATATGGGATACCTCAAATTTCAACAGGTGATATACTAAGAGCCGCTATTAAAGCTGGAACAGCTATGGGATTAGAAGCAAAAAAATTTATGGATGAAGGAAAATTAGTTCCAGATTCAACAATTATTGGAATAATTAAAGATAGAATAATGGAAGAGGATTGCAAAAAAGGGTTCATATTAGATGGATTCCCAAGAACACTACCTCAAGCTGAGGCTTTAGAGACAATAATGAAAGAGATTGGAATTAAATTAGATAAAGTAATCTCTTTAAATGTTCCTGATTCAATAATAGCAGGTAGAGTTGTTGGAAGAAGAGTATGTCCATCATGTGGAGCATCATTCCACGTAGAAACAATGAAACCTAAAAAAGACGGAAACTGCGATTACTGTGGTACAGAGCTTGTACACAGAAAAGATGATACTTTAGAAACTGTAAGCAACAGATTAGCAGCATACCATGAACAAACAGCACCATTATTTAATTTTTATAAATCTAAAGGGGTACTTGCAGAGATAGATGGAACACAAGAGTTATCTAAAGTAACTGCAGAGATATTCAATATCTTAGGTTAAAAGGAAGTATAAATAGATGGTTATAATAAAAACTTTAGAAGAGATAAAAGAGATAAAAAAAGCTAATCAGATAATAGCTAAAATATTTGCTGAGATATTGCCTCCACATATAAAACCTGGAGTTTCTACTTTAGAATTAAATAACATAATAGATGAGTATATTAGAAGTCAAGGTGCAATACCAGCAACAATAGGTGTTGGAGGACCAATAAACCCTTTTCCAGCAGGATCTTGCATCTCTGTAAATGAACAGGTGGTACATGGGATACCTAAAGCAGACAAGATTCTTCAAGAGGGGGATATTGTCAGTATTGACATAGTAACAAATCTGAATGGCTATTTTGGAGATGCAGCTAAAACTTTTCCAGTTGGAAAAATAGATTCTGAATCAAAAAGGCTTATAGAAGTAGCAGAAGAAGCTCTTAGAATAGGGATAGAAATGGCTACAGAAGGAACAAGACTTGGTGATTTAGGAAATGCTATTCAAAAATATGTTGAGGATAACAATTTTAACGTAGTTAGAGATTATGCAGGGCATGGAGTAGGAAAATCTATGCATGAAGAGCCTTGTGTTGCTAATTTTGGTAGAAAAGGAAGAGGTATTAAAATAGAGAATGGAATGGTTTTAGCAATAGAACCGATGATTAATATGGGAACATATAAAGTTGGGCACTTAAATGATGGATGGACAGTGGTTACTTTAGATGGAAAAAGATCAGCACATTGTGAACACTCAGTAGCTATTATCAATGGAAAAGCTGAAATATTGAGTAAATTAGATTAATTGACAACTTAATTTATAGTATTAAACTATAACAAAAGAATAATTATTTCTAAATTTATAAATAGATTTATTAAAAAAAAGGGTTATTATAATTATAAAAAAATAATGAAAAGTAATAGGAAAAAGTTAAATATTACTAGACATTTTATGTCAATTATGTTAATATAGTCTGTAATCCTGTTTATAGGAGGTATAGTAATGTCAAAAAAGGATGTTATTGAACTGGAAGGTATAATATTAGAAGCCTTACCAAATGCGACTTTCAAGGTGCAGTTGGAAAATGGTCATACAATATTAGGTCATATCTCAGGAAAAATGAGAATGAACTACATAAAGATCTTACCAGGAGACGGAGTAACGGTACAAATCTCACCTTATGATTTAAATAAGGGAAGAATAGTATACAGAAAAAAATAATTTTCACAGAGGAGATAACAAATGAAAGTAAGAGCATCAATCAAACCAATCTGTGACAAATGCAAAGTTATCAAAAGACATGGAAAAATCAGAGTAATCTGCGTAACTCCTAAGCACAAGCAAGTTCAAGGGTAATTTTGTAGGCACAGGTAACAAAGAGCAGTGCAGGGCATAAATGTCCTAGTGTTTTTGATTAATTAAAAAAAATTAGAAGCACTGTAAAGATATGTTAGAGCCGTAGGGCCGCTACTGTTTGGCAGGCATATCGATGAAAGTATTAGTTGGTTATTATACCGACAAAATAAATGCTATTAGTAGGTCGCCAACTTACTAATTAAAAAAATTTTGAAAGAGGAGGAGTAAAATTGGCTAGAATTGCAGGAGTAGATATCCCAAGAAACAAAAGAGTTGAGATATCACTAACTTATATTTACGGAATTGGAAAACCAACTTCACAAAGAGTATTAACTGAAGCTGGAGTTAACTTCGACACGAGAGTAAAGGATCTTACAGAAGAAGAAATAAACAAGATCAGAGCTATCATTGAAGGTGTTAAAGTTGAAGGAGATCTTAGAAAAGACATCAGACTTGCTATTAAGAGATTAATGGAAATCAAGTGCTACAGAGGGTTAAGACATAAAATGAACTTACCTGTAAGAGGACAAAAATCTAAGACAAATGCAAGAACAAGAAAAGGTCCTAAGAAACCTATCAAAAGATAATTAGTAAATAACTAAGTAAGGAGGTACTTAAATTGGCTAAGAAAAAAGTAGCTAAAATCAAAAAGAAAGTAAAAAATATTCCAGTAGGAATAGCTCATATACATTCAAACTTTAATAATACAATAGTTGCTATAACTGATACAGAAGGTAAAGTTATCATCTGGAAATCAGGAGGAACTTCTGGATTTAAAGGAACTAAAAAAGGAACTCCATTTGCAGCTCAAATCGCAGCAGAACAAGCAGCTCACGTTGCTATGGAAAATGGAATGAAAAAATTAGAGGTTAAAGTAAAAGGTCCAGGATCAGGAAGAGAAGCTTGTATCAGATCTTTACAAGCAGCAGGATTAGAAGTAACTAAGATAACTGACGTTACTCCAGTTCCACACAATGGTTGCAGACCACCAAAAAGAAGAAGAGTGTAATTGAACTCCCTCGGGAGAATCTCATTATAGCAGTTAGAAATCAATAAAGGAGGAATAATCGAAAAATGGCAAGAAATAGACAGCCTGTATTAAAGAAATGTAGAGCGCTTGGAATCGAACCTATGGTTTTAGGAGTAAATAAAACTTCAAACAGAGGACCAAGACCAAATGCTAACCAAAAACCTACAGAGTATGCAATACAATTAAGAGAAAAACAAAAAGTAAAATTCATATATAACGTAATGGAAAAGCAGTTCAGAAAGCTTTATGAGGAAGCAACAAGAAAGGATGGAGTAACAGGTCTTAACCTAATCCAATACCTAGAAAGAAGACTTGAGAACGTAGTTTACAGACTTGGATTCGCAAAAACAAGAAGACAAGCTAGACAAGTTGTTTCTCACGGACACGTTGCAGTAAATGGAAGAAGAGTAAACATAGCTTCTTACAGAGTAAAAGCAGGAGACGTAGTATCAATTATAGAAAACTCAAAAAACATAGATTTAATCAAAATGGCAGTAGAGGAATCTACAGTACCAGCTTGGTTATCATTAGATAAAGCAGCTTTTGCTGGAACAGTTCTTCAGAACCCATCAAAAGATGATTTAGACTTCAACTTAAATGAAGCTCTAATAGTTGAGTTCTATTCTAGATAATAAACCCTAATACGTACAGGAGTTGATTAGATGTTAAAAATAGAAAAACATGCAAAAAGTTTTAATATTACACCAGTAGTTTCAACTAAGTTTAATACTCAATATGTTATAGAGCCTTTATATAGAGGTTACGGACACACAATTGGAAACGCGCTTAGAAGAGTTCTACTTTCATCTATTCCTGGTGCTGCAATAAAAGGGATCAGAATAGACGGTGTATTAAGTGAATTTTCTGTAATGGAAGGTATAAAAGAAGCAGTTACTGAGATAATCTTAAATGTTAAAGAGATTGTAATCAAAACTGAAGAGCATGGAGAGAGAACAATGACTCTTTCTGTAAAAGGGCCAAGGGAAGTAAAAGCTTCAGATATAATACCAGATGCTGGACTTGAAATTGTAAACCCAGACCAACTTATCTGTACAGTAACAACTGATAGAGAAGTTAATATTGAGTTTATAGTTGGAACAGGGGAAGGATTTGTTGTTTCTGAAGATATAGATAGAAAAGGATGGGCTGTAGACTTTATGGCTGTAGACGCTATCTATACTCCAATTAAAAAAGTATCTTATTCAGTTCAAGATACAATGGTTGGAAGAATGACTGATTTTGATAAATTAACTTTAGACATTGAGACTAATGGAAGTGTAGAAGTACATGATGCATTATCTTATGCAGTTGAATTATTAACTTACCACCTTAACCCACTTTTAGAAATTGGAAATAAACTTGAAAATTTAAGAGATGATGATGTTGATGATGTTTCAGAAAACGCTGATTCTAAATTGGATAAAGATAATGAAGATGTAAAAATAGAAGAATTAGATTTAACAGTAAGATCATATAACTGCTTAAAGAAAGCTTCAATAGATACTATCGGACAACTTGCAAAGATGTCTGCTAATGATTTAATGAAGATAAAAAATCTTGGTAAAAAGTCATATGACGAAATTCTTGATAAAATGAAAGAGTTAGGTTACGATTTAGCTCTAAATAATATAGAAGAGTAAAATTTAATTCAAAATGAAGGAGGATAGCTAGATTAATGAATCATAATAAATCATATAGAAAATTAGGAAGAAGATCTGAGCACAGAATGGCTATGTTAATGAACTTAACTATATCTCTTCTTACTCACGAAAGAATTGAAACTACTGTAACTAGAGCAAAAGAGTTAAGAAAGTTTGCTGATAGAATGGTTACTTTAGGAAAGAAAAACACATTAGCTTCTAGAAGACAAGCATTTGCTTTCTTAAGAAGTGATGAAGTTGTAGCTAAATTATTTGGAGAATTAGCTCCAAAATATACTGAGAGAAACGGTGGATATACTAGAATAATCAAAACTAGTGTAAGAAAAGGTGACTCTGCAGAGATGGCAATAATCGAATTAGTGTAATAACTAATATTTAAGTAGGGGAGGAAACTCTCCTATTTTTTTATGTTTTTGCAATATTTTGTGTTGGTAGAACAGAATTGTAGAATTTTATTAATAAAATCATAATAAACATGATATATACAATAAATATAGTTTAAATCTGATTTATATTAGAGTATAATATATAAAAAATAATGTATAAAGCTAAAACTATAATTGATAGGAGGTTA
>JAGNZR010000009.1:18115-46589 GCA_017984315.1 Fusobacteriaceae bacterium
CTTATACTTTTAGCTAAAAATAATATTGGGTATAAAAATATTATGAAAATATCATCTTATGCCTATACAGAAGGTTTTTATTATAAACCAAGAGTGACAAAAGAGTTTTTAAAAGAGCACAGTGAAGGGGTTATTGCTCTGTCAGCATGCATTAATGGAGAGATATCAGCCCTTATTTTAAGCATGGCAGAAGAGGAGATTATAGACAGAAAAATCTTGGAGTATAAAGAGATCTTCAGAGATGGATTCTATATAGAGATACAGGGAAATGGAGTTAAAGAACAAAAAGAGCTAAATTTAGAGCTCATAAGGTATTCCAAAAAACACTCTTTAGAAACTGTAATAACAAATGACACCCATTATGTGAATATAGGGGAGCATAAGCTGCAAGATCTTTTAATCTGCATTCAGACAGGGTCAAAAGTTGATGATATAAATAGAATGAAAATAGATACAGAAGAGCTATTTTTAAAAAGCAGAGAGCAGATGCTGGAAAGCTGCCTTTTTAGCAAAAAAGATGTTGAGAGCTGGGCATTAAAATATAATATAGAACTAAGCAGTGAATTTAAAAATCGGTTTTACAGCAGTGAAAATTATGAAGAAAATTTAAAAAGGTTAGTAATAGATTTTAATCAAGAATTAAATAGTTATTTAAATACAACTAACAAAATAGCTGAAAGCTGCAGCGTTAACATAGCTTTTGGAGAGTTCAAATTTCCTAAATATATTATCCCTGAAGAGTATAAAAATATAGAGGAGTATCTTGAAAATATAGTCTTAAAAGGGCTGGAAAAAAGGCTTCATGGGGAAATATTAGAGGAGTATAGAGTTAGAGTAGATTATGAACTATCCGTTATAAAAAAAATGGGTTATGCAGAATATTTTGTTGTTGTATGGGATTTTATTGATTATGCTAAAAGTCAAGGGATCGCCATAGGACCTGGAAGAGGGTCTGCTGCAGGAAGTTTAGTATCCTATGCTTTAGGGATAACAGATTTAGATCCGCTTAAATATAATCTTATTTTTGAAAGATTTTTAAATCCTGAAAGAGTATCTATGCCAGATATAGATATAGATATCTGTGCTCAGAGACGTCAGGAGGTCATAAATTACGTTATAGATAAGTATGGTGCAGATCATGTGGCTCAGATTATAACTTTTGGTAGGATGAAAGCGAGAGCAGCTGTAAGGGATATAGGAAGAGTTATGGATATCCCTTTAGTTAAAATAGATAAATTAGCTAAGCTTTTACCTGCAGATTTTACCTTAGATAGATCCATAAATACAATTCAAGAGGTAAAAGAGCTTTATATTAATGATTTAGAGCTGCAAGAGGTATTAGATTATGCTAAAAAGATGGAGAATACCATAAGACATGCTTCAATACATGCTGCAGGGATTGTTATAACAGGGGAGCCGTTAACAGAGAATATCCCTTTATATATGGATAATAAAGAGAAGATAGTGGCTACTCAGTATCAAATGAAAGAGCTTGAAGAGTTGGGAATACTAAAAATGGACTTTTTAGGATTAAGAAATCTGACTATTTTGCAAAAAGTTCAAAATATAATTAAAGAGAGTAAGGGGAAAGAGTACCATTTAAATGATATTCCATTAAATGATGAAAATACTTTTGAAATGCTGTCTAAAGGGGATACCTCTGGAGTTTTTCAATTGGAATCAAGAGGGATAAGAGCCCTTATAAAGAAGATGAAGCCAGATAGATTTGAAGATATAATCGCTTTACTTGCTTTATACAGACCTGGACCTTTGGGTTCTGGAATGGTAGATAGCTTTATAAACTGCAAAAACAGAATAGAAGAGATTAAATACCCTGATGAATCTTTAGAAGAGATTTTAAGAGAGACATATGGAGTCATTCTATATCAGGAGCAAGTAATGAAAATAGCCACAAAAATGGCAGATTACACTTTAGGAGAATCTGATAATCTCCGTCGTGCTATGGGTAAAAAAAATGTAGTGCTCATGGAAGAGAATAGAAATATGTTTGTTAAAAGAGCATGTGATAAAGGTTATACAAAGGATAAAGCTATATATATATTTGAACTTATAGATAAATTTGCAGGGTATGGATTTAATAAATCACACTCTGCAGCATATGCCCTTATAGCTTACTGGACCGCTTATTTTAAAGCAAACTATCCTCTAGAGTTTTATACGGGAATTTTATCATGTATGGATCAAATAGAGGATATAGCCTACTATATTGAAGATGCAAAAGCCCATAGTATAGAGTTGATTTTGCCTAATGTAAATAAACCTACAAAAGGGTTTTCCATAGAAAAAGGGAAGATAAAATTTGCTATTTCAGGGGTAAAAAATATAGGTGATGGTTTTGTTGAAAACTTAATAGAGGATATAAAAGAGGATGGAGAGTATAAAAACTTTGAAGATTTTACAGTTAGAATGAGAAAAAAAGGTTTGAATAAAAAAACACTGCACGCCCTTATCTGTTCTGGAGCTTTAGATTCATTACCTGGGAATAGAAAGCAAAAGATAGAGTCTATAGAAAGAGTGCTAGAGTATTCAGACAGGGCAGGAAAAGAGGATGAAATTCAGCAGATGAACCTTTTTGGAGAAGCAAAAGGGGTTTTAAATAGATTTAATATGCCTAATTTACAGGAATATGAAATTTCAGAAATAATAGAACTTGAAAAAGAGGTTATGGGATTTTATTTTTCAGCTCACCCTTTAGACCAATATAGAAATGTCATAAAAGTATATCAGCTTACTGATATTATAGATGTACTAGAGGAAAAAAAAGTGCAACATATTAAAACCTATGGTATAATTGAAGAAATGAAAAAGATAGTAACAAAGAAAGATGGTAAAATAATGGCATCTTTTAGATTAGCAGGTTATTATAGTGCTATTAATGTAATTATTTTTCCAAGAGATTATGAGATGTGTTTCGAAAATTTAATTATAGGGAACCCTGTAATAATAAAGGGACTCTCTCAAATAGATTATTTTAATGATCAAGAAACAGTAAAAATAATTGCCAAAGAGGTAATCTCTATAAAAAATATAGGGGAGCTGTATAAAGGGCATTGCGATATATTATTAGATATAGATAGTGATAAAGAAAAATTTAATCACCTCAAAGAGATAGTTAACTCTCATAAAGGGATGATGAAATTAAATTATTGGAGTTCAAAGGACAAGTCTAGGGTTATTGCGAGCAATATGAAAATTTCCCCTTCCAAATCATTTGTTGATGAAGTTTCAGAGCTCTTAGGCGTAGAAAAAATATTAGTAAAAATATAGATAAACGTGGAGGAAAAATGAAAAAAGATATAGCTACAGTTGATGAACTTATGAGAATTTTAGAAGTAGAAAATTTAACTGAGATCTCTTATGAATCAGAAGATTTTAAAATTAATTTAAAGAGACCTTATAAAGTAGTAGAAAAAAAAGTTGCTCCTAAAAAAGAAAAAGTAGAAGTAGAAATTAAAAAAGATGAGTATGAGTACGTAGAGTTATTATCTCAAGGGATAGGTAGATTTTATTCTGCACAACAAAACGGTGACTCTAAGTTATTAAAAGGTTTAACAGTAAAAGAGGGAGATGAGATCGGGTATATATTAGCAATGGGTGTTAAAAATGCCGTAACTTCTGATGTATCTGGAAAAATAGAAGAGATATATGTTGCAGATGGAGATATAGTAGACTTTAATAAAGCTATATTAAAATTAAGAAAATAGAAAAAATTTATAAAAATTTTCTAAAATCGGAGGATATATTATGTTTAAAAAAATATTAATTGCCAATAGAGGGGAGATAGCTGTAAGAATAATCAGAGCAGCTAAAGAGTTAGGGATTGCAACTGTTGCGGTATATTCAACTGCTGATAAAGACAGTTTGCATGTTCAGCTAGCAGATGAAGCTCTATGTATCGGTGGGGTATCAAGTGCAGAATCTTATTTAAAAATAGCTAATGTAATAGCAGCAGCAGAAGCAACAGGTGCCGATGCAATCCACCCAGGATATGGTTTTTTATCAGAAAATGTAAAATTTGCAGAAATTTGTGAGCAACATGGAATTGCATTTATAGGACCAAGACCTGAGTGCATTACAAAAATGGGAGATAAAGCTACTGCAAGAGCAACAGCTATTGAAAATAAAGTTCCTTTAACTAACGGAACTGGAATTGTTCATACTCCTGAAGAGGCTAAAAAAGTTATAAATGAAAAAATAGGGTACCCTGTAATGATTAAAGCAACTGCCGGTGGTGGCGGAAAAGGGATGAGAATTGCTAGAAATGATGCAGAGTTAGATGTAAATATGGTGGCAGCTCAAACAGAAGCTGGAGCAGCTTTTGGAAATCCAGATGTATATGTAGAAAAATTTGTTGAAGATCCTAAACATGTAGAGATACAAATTTTAGGGGATAAATATGGAAACGTAATCCACTTAGGTGAGAGAGACTGCTCTATTCAAAGAAGACACCAAAAGCTTATAGAGGAATCACCTGCATACTCTATACCTGAAAAAGTTAGAAAAGAGATGGGAGCAGCTGCAGTAAGATTGGCTAAAGCTATCAATTACGATTCAGCTGGTACAATGGAGTTTTTAGTAGATAAAGAGAATAACTATTACTTCATGGAGATGAATACAAGGGTTCAAGTAGAGCATACTATAACTGAAATGGTAACAGGGCTAGATATTATAAAACTTCAGATAAAAATAGCTGAAGGGGAGAGACTGACAATAAAGCAGGACGATATAATGCTATATGGTCACGCTATTGAGTGTAGAATAAACGCAGAAGATCCATCATGTAATTTCTTACCTTCACCAGGTGTTCTTACAAAATATATAGCTCCTGGAGGGAATGGAGTTAGAATAGATTCGCACTCATACCAAGGGTATGAAATTTCTCCTTATTATGATTCTATGATTGGAAAACTTATTGTTCATGATATGAATAGAGAGGAAGCTATAAAAAGAATGAGAAGAGCTCTACAAGAGTATATTATAGAGGGTGTAGATACAACTATACCATTCCATTTGGAAGTATTGGATAACAAACTATATCAAGAGGGTAAAGTTTCTACAAAATTTTTAGAGGAAAACTTTACAAAATAGTGTAAATATATAAAAATACCAATTTATTTTAGGAGGATGTTTATGAAAGAGCTAGGAAATGTAAAAATTGCTGATGATGTTGTAAAAACAATAGCTGCAAAAGCTGCAGGAGATGTAGAAGGAGTATACAAATTAGCAGGTGGAGTTGCAGATGAATTTTCAAAAATATTAGGTAAGAAAAGACCAACTCATGGAATAAAGGTGGAAATTGGTGAAAAAGAGTGTGTTCTTGAAATCTATGTTATTGTAGAGTATGGATATAAAATTGCAGATGTTGCAACACATATACAAAAATCTGTGTTAAAAGATGTTACTGAAATAACAGGGTTAAAAGTTACAGAGATCAATATTTTTGTTCAAGACATAAAAGTATTGTCTGAAGAAGATGAGAAAGTTTTAGAGGATAATGTGCCTTTAATGTAATATTAAAGAGATAGAGGATGTCATCTCTGTGACATCCTCAACTCTATTTATAAGGGGGGATTATGTTGAAAAAAATTATATTTTTTTTAGCTTGGCTAGGAATTTTTATACTCTCATTATTAGGGATAACATATGTAGTTTATCCAGTATTTTTTTCATCTTATGAAGTTTCAGAATTTATGTTTAAAATGATAGTACTAAATGTATCGATACTTTATCTGCTACTAACGCTATATAAACTTAAAACAAAATTCTGTAAAAAAATAGATTATGAAATTATGTCTCAAGATGGGAAAATAACTGTTTCATCAAATAGTATTAAATCTATGGTAAAAGAAGCAATAGCTTCAGATCCTGAAGTAAATTTAAATAAAGTTGAAACAATAAGAAAAAGAGATAAATTTAACTTGATTTTAAGTATAGAGGCTAATTCTAATATCAATTTAGCTGAAAAAACTGCTTCTATACAAGATCATATAAAAAAATTATTGAAAAGAAATATAGGAATTGAAATAGATCATGTAGAGGTAAAGTTATTAAAGATAAAAAACTAGTGAAGGAGATGAATAGATGCTAGAGGATTTTATAGTAGATTTTTTAAAAAATAGAAAAAGATATTTTAGATGTATAGTTGCATTCATTTTCGCTCTTTTACTTGTAGAATATGGATTTATAAAGACAGTTTTTATATTTTTAGTATCTTTTATAGGGTATATTAGTGGTGCTCCTAATTTGAAAGAGAATTTAAAAAAGATTTATAAAGATATGGAGTAGTTTAGGGATAAAAGAATAATAAAAAATAAAAATAAGAGATGAGAGGTAAAATGGGTAGAAAGATAGCGAGATTAGAACTATTTAAAATAGTTTTTGAATCTGAAATGAATGGAGTTACTCCAGATACAATATTGGAAAATTATTTAAATAGAGAGGAAGTAATATTTTCAAAAAACGGTAGAGATTTTTTTGAAAAATATGTTCATGGAATATCAAATCATAATGAAGAGATAAATAAAATAATTGAAGAAAATATGGTAGGATGGGAATTAGACAGAATCGGGTCTGTAGAGCGTGCTCTTTTAAAATGTGCTGTGTATGAACTGAAATTCGAAACAACAGGTTTCGAAATTGTAGTTAATGAAGTAGTAGAGATAGCAAAAATTTATGGTGATGAAAAATCTTATGAGTTCATAAATGGAGTTCTGTCTAATATAATAAATAAAAAATAAATTTTTATTTAAATAAAAATGCGATAAGCTTCTATTTAGAAGTTTACCGCATTTTTTTTATTATGAATTTTTTTAAATTACAAGATTTTTAGAATCTATATTATAACCGTATTCTTTAAAAAGAAGAGATAATTTTTCAAAGTCACTGTTTTTTACAATTATATGATAATTTTCCCCTTTTAAAAATAATGGCTTGAATCTAATATCTTTTGAAATAATAGATAAAAGGTTAGAGTCATCTTTCAGCTTAAGAACTAAAAATTCTTGAACGATATTTATAAAACTACTTTTAGAAAGTAACTCTTCAAAGAAATTTTCCCAGTGAGGAAAAATATCTCCAGTTATTTTTTCTTTAAAAGATAAGATTCTTTTTTCCAACTCCTCATTAGTTGAGATATCTTTTAAAAAAGTATCATTAGCTATTTTATATTTATTGTTAGAGATTTTTTGGGAAATTTTTTCAAAGAACATAGATTTAGAAGGAGCCTCTCCTACAATTGTTACTATAAAGTGATCCTCATCTAAATGAACTTCCCCCTCCTCTTTTAAATCTTTAAAATCATATTCATCAACAAGATCAAAGACATATTTACCAAATTCAGTCAGCCTAATATATTTAAGACCGTCATATTTACTCAAATGCCCATTTTTAAGGTATAGAGAGTTATTTGAAGAAGGATGGTCATACATCAGCTCTACAACCCCTAAAGTCCCTAAAATAAAGAAAACAGATTTTATAAAAGGAGTAATAACATAGTTTAAATATTTATTATAACAAGTTATTCTAGTTCTTTCATAATTAGCTTCATTTATATATAGTGAGTTGCTAGCAACTTCTAAATCAATAATCTCAATAAATTCATCTTGAAGAACGATTCTCTTAACAATATTGTTAATGCTCACAGCAGGGTTTGAAGTTTCAGTAATTGGAAACTCTTTTATTACCTTTAAAATTGTTGCCAACCCTCTTTTAATTTTTTCATCAGAGTTTTCAATATTTTTAAGCCCTTTTAAGTAGTTTAAATAAAGGAAAGAGTAATGAAATTTTTCATTTTTTATTATATCACCACTTAAAAATGATAAAACTAAATCTTTTATATTAGATACTTTAAAAGTATCTGAATTTAAGAAATCATCTTTTATTAAATAAAAGAATAAAGCTATTGTTTCAGTTTTTAAATATTGCAAATCCTTATTTTCTTCATCATAATACTCATTTATATTACAATATTTCTTCATGCTGATTTTTGATTCTTTAAGGATTTTACCGCTAGATGAAAGAGATAATCCCCCTTGCTTGTAAAAATCATAATATAATTTTATATTTTCCATAAACACTTTCTCATCATTTGAAGAGAAAGTGAAATTTAAGTTTTGTGCAGGATAGATCTCATACTCTTTAGGTTTATTAGGGATACATTTTCTGATTCTACGAATTATTTCATAATCCAGAGTTAAGTACTCCTCTTTTTTATAATCTTTTTCCGGTTTGAAAAAAAGGTATTCATCTTTTAAATCTTTTACTATATTAAAAGAGTTTTCTTGCTTTAAATAGAGTTTACGGTTCTCTTTAATATAGTGTTTCTCATTCCATGCAATGTTATTAAAAACTATTTTAATTTCATCTGGAAGTATTTTGTAAATATTTTCAAAATTGTGCGGTTTATACATTTGATCTATTAAGTCTATGAAAGTTTGGTGATTACTATTTTCTGTAATCATGGAAATTTCAAAAAGCCCTAAATTAGATCCGATAAATCCTTCCGCTATCCATTCTAAAAAATATGTTTTAAATAATTTGAAGAGCGAGTCTTTAGAATAACTATTAAGCAGTACCTCTCCAAAATTTTCTCTTTTTAACATTTTAAATAGCCTCCAAAAGTATTATTCACTAAGAATAAATTGAATATCTTTTTCTGTTAAGAATTTAACAGAACTGTTGTCTTCTGAAATTAAGTTTTCTAGAAGCTCATTTTTAATCTCCTGTAATTTAAGTATTTTTTCTTCAATACTGTCTTTAAGGATAAGTTTATAAGAGAGTACAGTTTTGTTTTGCCCAATTCTGTATGCTCTATCAATAGCTTGGTTTTCTACTGTCTTATTCCACCAAGGGTCGTAAATAAATATAGTGTCTGCAGAAGTAAGGTTAAGACCTACTCCTCCTGTTTTTAAAGTCATAACAAATACCTTGTATTTAGGATCGTTTTGGAATTTATCTACAAGAGATTGTCTGTCTTTAGTTGATCCTGTCATAGATAAATATTTAATCCCCTGTTTTTCTAAATCTTCGCAGATGTTTTCAATAGATTTTATATAGTTAGTAAATATTAAAACTTTATGTCCATTGGCTACAGCATCTATAACATTATTAATAAGAACAATTCTCTTACTAGAGATAATATCCTCATTTTTGCTTTCAGGACAACTTGTAAGCTGTCTAAGCTCATTTAGAGCTTTCAATATGTAAAATTGTGATTTGCCTAAACCTTGCTCTTTAATTTGTGTATTTATCATATTAAAATAGTAACTTCTTCTCTCATTGTAGTAGTTCTTATGATCTTTATTCATTTCAACATAAAGAGTCTGCTCTATTTTTTCAGGAAGATCTTTTAAAACTTCTTTTTTTACACGCCTTAGTATAAAAGGGTATATTTTTTTTCTAAGTTCTTCAATAACAGTTTTATCATTATCCCTTTGAATAGGGTTCGCATAAATATTATTAAACTCCTCTAAAGAACCAAACATAGAAGGGTTTAAAAATCTAAAGAGTGAATACAGCTCCGTTAGATTATTCTCAATAGGTGTTCCACTCAGTGCGATTCTATACTTACTATTTAAAGTCATAATAGCTTTAGTAGTTTGAGCGTTTATGTTTTTGATATTTTGCGATTCATCTAAAATAATAGATTCAAGATTAAGATCTTGGAATTTTTCAATATCATTTCTGATAGTTCCATAAGTAGTTAAAACTACGTCACTGTTGTTAAAAACAGATAAATCTCTATTATTTCCATAGTAAATACCAACTTTTAATCTAGGATTGAATCTGTTTATTTCACTCTCCCAGTTAAAAATCAGAGATTTTGGCATAATAACTAAGCTTGGTTTATTAGCTATTAAATGAATTTTAGAGAGTAGCGTTATAGCCTGAAGAGTCTTACCAAGTCCCATATCATCTGCAAGGCACCCTCCTAAGTTATTGTCAACAAGATAGCTGAGCCATTTAAACCCGTACTCTTGATACTCTCTAAGAGTAGCATTGACATTTGGAAATACAGGAGAGTAATCTTTTAAATTGTTCATCCCATTGAAAAAATCATAAGTTTGAGAAAACTCCTCTTTATAAATTTTTTCATCAATTAAGTCTTCAATAATAGGCAGATCAAAAAAAGAAATTTTTAATTTTTTCTTATCTTCATCTTTAAAGATACGCTCTAATTTTTCAATATATTTATGATTGATAAGAGCATTTGTTCCATTGCTTAAAACGATATAAGATTCTGTTTTGTAAGTTGATAAGATATCTAAAATAGAGAATTTATCTCCTTCAATCTCAATCTCAACATCCCCTTCCAAGAAGTCAATGTTATGTTTAAATGTGCCTATAATTTTAGGTTTAACCGCTTTAATATTATATTTTTTTAATTTTTCAGTTCCAGAAACTTTATATTTAGAAGCTAATTTAAGGAGCTCTTTTCCTATAAACTCTTTAGCTAATTTTTCTTGTAAAATAATTAGGTTATCATTATCAATATAATAACCATTTTTGATTTTTAAATTTTTCTGATATTTAGATATAGATTTTGAGATCTCTTGAACAGCATCAAATAATAGAGATGTATCTATTTCAGAAACAATGATTTTACTTTCTAAAGGGTTAATAGTAGCGGTTTTTGTTATATTATTATCCTTTAAAAATTGGTAATTCATACTTGAACTAGAGATTAAAACTTTTATAAATAAACTATTATCCATAGATATTTTTTCAATAATAATCTCAGGTAAAAGAGATTTTTTAGTACAGAATTCTAAATTTAAATTTAGACATGTAATCTCAATATTTTTAAAAAATGTAAAGAAAATACTTAAAAATTGCTCTAACTCTTTTGTAGGAAACTCTGTTTTTAGATTCTCTAAAGAGTAAAGAGATGTATTTTCTATATTAAGCTCATAGATTGTTGAATCTATAAGTGCATACTCATCGTCAATGAGTAAAAAATCAGAGTATTGCCCATTTAATAATAATGTTGATTTAAGCATGCTTGCAGATTCTGTCTCAATTATATTTAGAGAGATAGTATTATTATCTTTAACATATTTAATTGGTTCAAAAAATTCATCTACAAAATTATCAGAGTTTAGCAACAATGAGACTAAATGTGAATCATCTACTAAATAACTTTCAGTGTGCATAGCATCATTTTTTGTTTCATCCAAGGAAAATCCAGAGTTATTACCCCAAAGATTATCCCAATCATTAAAAAGCTCTTTTTTATTACTTTTGTTTATAAAATTCAGTATATCTTTATCTGATTCTCTAAGAGTTAGCCATTCATCTTCAATAAGCCACTCTTCAATATTAAAAATTTCTTGCCCATCTTTGGAAGTTGCAATAACATACGGACCATGTTGATTCTTTTTTAACATAAAAAATATATCTTTGTTCAATTTTTCCATTTAGATAGACTCCTAATTCCAAAAAATATAAAATAATTACAGCTAGAATATATTATATCAAAATAAATAAATAAAATCAACAATATTAAATGCTTCTAAACTATTATAAATATTTAATTTGAATTAAATGTCTTGAAAAATTACAAAAATATAAAATTTTACTTATATTCTGACCAAAAAAAACCGAATCCGTGGCTAGTCGCAAGGTTACAAGAGTAGCAAAGGAGTTTTTTTCTTAAGTTTTTTATGTGTACATCTAAAAGTCTACTATTGCC
Source organism: Fusobacteriaceae bacterium (assembly GCA_017984315.1). Lineage (GTDB taxonomy): Bacteria > Fusobacteriota > Fusobacteriia > Fusobacteriales > Fusobacteriaceae > JAGNZR01. Next base: position 29,826 of record JAGNZR010000009.1, read on the forward strand.
GTTCCCTTCACCCCAAACGCTGTCTAATATAATATCCTTAGATAGAATTAATCCGTTATTTTCTATTAAAAAATTTAGAATAAGAAACTCTTTTTTTGTAAGGTATATGGGAGTAGAGTCTATCTCAATATTCCTGTTCTTTCTAGAAAGAAGAAATCTTCCAAATTTATAATCATTAGAACTGTTTTTAGAATAACATAATATGAGTTTAAGTAAAAAATTTGTAGAGTAAGGTTTTACAATACACCAGTTTACACCTAACTCATGAGCGAGAGACTGTGTATCTTCAGAATAATGATCTGTGATAATAATGATAGGTTTTGTAGAAAAACTTCGGATATATCTAACTGTTTCTATCCACTCATTGCTGCTACTGTCTATTTCAATTATAAAACAGTCAAATTGTGAAACTGAAAAGGAATATTTTTTAAAGTTTTTACTGATGGTACATTTAATATTATGGAGCAAAAAATTAATATGTAATGCTTCATAGTGAAAGTTTTTACCTAATAATAAAGCTTTTATGGCTGATCCCCCCTAATAAATTAATAAATAGTTATACTTTATAAAATTTTAATTATCTCATCTAGAGATGTTTTTGAGTTTATTGCTTGGTTTAATCCATTTTGAATAATTGATAGATACCCGTTTTTTTCTAAATATTGAGTGAAAGCAGAGTTGATTTTTTTTTCTTCAATAAATTTTTTTAAAGTGCTGTTAATTATAAGAATTTCGTGAATAGCAACTCTTCCAGAGTAACCGGTGTTATTGCAGTGAGTACACCCATTTTTTTTGTGAACAAAAAAAACTATATCACCATAAAGTGAAGGGTCTATATTTAATAAAAGAAGTTTACTTTGACTGTTTATGTCTGGAATTTTGCAGTGAGTACAAAGGGTACGAACGAGGCGTTGTGAAATTACGAGTTTTAAAGTGGCTGCTATCAAATAATTATCAATTTCGAGATTTTTTAATCGATTAATAGAACTTATGGCGTCGTTAGTGTGTAGAGTAGAAAAGATTAAATGGCCAGTTAAAGCGGATTTTAGTGCAAGCTGGGCAGTCTCTTTATCTCTGATCTCTCCAATCATAATTACATCAGGGTCCTGCCTAAGAAGTTGTTTTAAAATATTTGAAAAATTTAGTCCGATTTCGGGTTTTACCTGAATTTGGTTAACTCCTTTAATGTTATATTCAACAGGGTCTTCAATTGTAGAGATGTTTATATCTGAAGTGTTTAAATAGTTTAATATTGAGTAGAGAGTAGTTGATTTTCCAGAACCAGTAGGTCCTGTTATTAAGATAAGACCTGTAGAGGAGTTTAAAATTTTAATAATTGAATTATAGTCTGATAAAGAGAAACCGATTTTATCAATTTTTATATCAGTGTATTCTTTATCCAGGATTCTTAATACAATTTTTTCACCGTAAATTGTAGGGATAGTAGAAATTCTTAAATCTATTACTCTATTGGAAAAAGTGAGTTTCATCCTTCCATCTTGTGGGAGTCTTCGTTCTGAAATATCGAGAGAGGTTAGAATTTTTAGTCTTGAAATTAAGGAAGTGAAAATAGTTTTATTGAAAAACTGTCTTTCTATAAGTCTACCATCCACTCTATAGCGGACTCTGACATTATCTTCATAGGATTCAATATGAATATCAGTAGCACGGCATTGAATAGCGTCGATTAATAGTGCATTAACTCCTTTTATTATAATTGAATTTTCATTTTTTAAAGAGGATTCAATGTCTAAAATCTTTTCATGAGTAGAGAAGTTCTCATCTACAGAGAATGTAGTATTAGACAGTTCATAGAGAACAGTGTCTAAAGTTTTTTTATCTAAATTTGATGCTTTAAATGTAAAAAAAAGATTATCTTCCATAATCACCACCAGGGAGAAATTTAGTCACTCTTAAGTATGCCTTATAAAGCTGAGAATGAGTATATAAATTTTTAATAGATAAAATAATTATTTAATATAACTTAAAGAAAATTATAGGGAGAGGAATCTTCGGAATGCAACTGTTAAAATACAAAAAAATATGTTAAAATTAATAATATTAAAATTAGTTATTTTAAACTAATATAAAATAAAAAAGAGGTCCTTTATGAAAAAATTAATATTGTTTGGAGTAATAGTTACAGCTCTTTTAAATGGAGTATTTATAGTAGAAAAAAATATAAAAAAAGAGGATAAAAAAAATATTCTACAAGAAGATAAAAAAACTGATATGAAAGAGGAGAATAAAATGCTAACAAGAGATAATATTGACCAGAAGTATAAATGGAATTTGAATGATATCTATTCAGATTGGAATTTATGGAGTAAAGATGTAGAAAAAATGAAAGTGCTTATGGAAGAGGTTCCGAAATATAAAGGGAAGATCTCTCAAGATGAGAAAGAGTTTGCTAAACTTATTTTAATTCAAGAGGAGTTGGCAAGATTAGTTGATAAAATATATTTATACCCATATTTAATGAAAGATTTAAATTCTAAAGATACTGTAGCTTCTGAAAAACTTCAAGAGATAGAGATACTTTATACACAATATGGAGTTGCAACATCATGGATATTACCTGAAGTTTTAACAATACCAAAAGAGAGAGTTGAACAGTGGATAAACAATAATCCAGAGTTAGAGAGCCATAGATTTGGATTAATGGAGCTATATAGATTGCAAAAACATGTTCTAGATGAAAATAGTGAGAAATTATTATCTTATTTTTCACAGTTTAACGGATCTGTAAATGATATTTATCAAGAACTTTCTACTTCTGACATAAAATGGAATAAGATAAAACTTTTAAACGAAAAAGGGGAAGAGGAAGAAGAAGTTACAGTAACTAACGGAGTCTACTCTAAAATAGTTTCAACAAACACAATCCAAGAGAATAGAAAAAGAGCTTTTGAAGCATTATATAACGCTTATAATGTAAATAAAAATGCATATGGAGCCATATACAGAGGGATTTTACAAAGAGGGGATGCATCAACTAAAGCTAAAAATTATAGCTCAACATTAGAGAAAGCATTAGAGCCTAAAAATATTAGTTCAGATATATATACATCACTTTTGAAATCAGCAAAAGAGAATAATGCTCCTTTAAAAAGATATGCCCAGATGAGAAAAAAATATTTAGGTTTAAATGAGTATCACTATTATGATAACTCTATAAATATTATTGATTATGATAAAGAGTTTGAATATGAAGATGCTAAAAATATGGTTTTAGATTCAGTAAAACTGTTAGGTGAAGATTATAGTAAGAATTTAAAAACAGCTATCAGTGATGGATGGTTAGATGTTTTTGAAACTGAAAATAAAAGAAGTGGAGCTTATTCGATAAATATATATGATGTACACCCTTACATGCTTTTAAATTACAATAAGACTATGGATGCAGTATTTACACTTGCACATGAGTTAGGACACACTTTACATAGTATGTATTCAAGTAAAAATCAGCCTTATGCAACAAGCGATTACACAATATTTGTGGCAGAGGTTGCTTCAACATTTAATGAAAAATTGCTTCTAGACCATATGTTAAAGACAACAGATGACAGAAAAGAGAGGATAGCATTATTAGAGCAGGCTATAGGAAATATAGTAGGAACTTACTATATACAAGTGTTATTTGCTGATTATGAATATCAGGCTCATAAAATGGTTGAAGATGGAAAACCAGTTACTCCTGAATTATTAGATGCACTTATGGAAAAACTATTCAAAGAGTATTTTGGAGATAATTTAGCTTTTGATGAATTACAAAAGATAATATGGGCAAGAATACCACATTTCTATAATTCACCATATTATGTATATCAATATGCAACAAGTTTTGCAGCTTCTTCAAACATCTATGACAGAATAACAAATGAAAAATATTCAGAAGCAGATAGAAATAAATCAAGAGATCTGTATTTAGAGCTTTTAAAATCAGGTGGAAATGATCACCCTATGAATCAGCTGAAAAAGGCTGGAGTAGATCTGTCAAATACAGACAGTTTCGCAGCTGTATCTAAAGACTTAGATAGATTATTAGACCTTTTAGAAAAAGAGTTACAAGAGGAAAAAAAGAATTAAATAAAAATGGAGTGGGAGCTGAAGATGTCTAGATTTGATAAGATTTATAAAGAGATTGTAGAAAAAATAGATAAAGAAGGTGTTTGGAGTGAGGGGAGCGTTAGAACAAAGTATGCTGATGGAACTCCGGCACACTATAAAAGTTATATAGGTTATCAATTTAGATTAGATAATTCAGATGATGAGGCTCATCTTTTAACAACTAGGTTTTCACCAAATAAAGCACCCATAAGGGAGATATACTGGATTTGGATTATGCAGTCTAACAGTGTTGATGAACTTAATAAAATAGGATGCAAATTCTGGGATGAGTGGAAAATGGAGGATGGAACAATTGGACCAGCTTATGGATTTCAGATAAGAACAAAAACATTTGGATATGAAAGCCAGCTTCATTATGTAGTTGGGGAGCTTAAAAAGAATCCAAATAGCCGTAGAATCATGACAGAGATCTGGGTTCCAGAAGATTTAGATAAGATGGCTTTAACACCTTGCGTACATCTTACTCAATGGTCTGTAATAGGGGATAAACTTTATTTAGAAGTGAGACAAAGAAGTTGTGACGTTGCACTTGGACTTGTTGCAAATGTTTACCAATACGCTATTTTACATAAACTTGTAGCAATGGAGTGCGGACTTAAACCTGCTGATATTATCTGGTCTATCCACAATGTTCATATCTATGATAGACATATGGAAAAACTTTTGGAACAGGTGAAAAGAGAGGAGTTTGCAGGAGCAAAAGTCAAAATTGAAAACTTTAAATCTATATTTGAATTTAAACCTGATGATGTAGTTGTTACAGATTATGTATATGGTGAAAAATTAAATTATGAAATAGCTATTTAATAAGGAGTCATTCATGAAAGAGAGAGCAGAGTTAAAACTGATAGTATGTTTAGGGAAAGATGGATTAATAGGTGATGCTAATCCCCAAGGAAATGGATTGCTTTGGCACTGTCAAGAAGAGTTGAAACATTATAGAGAGACCACAAGAGGACATATAACACTTTTTGGAAAAAAAACAGCTTCAGTTGTCCCTGTTGAAATTATGAGAAAAACAAGAGAAGTAGTTATATTAGAAAAAAATACAGATATAGATAAGATTTTAATAGATAACAAAGATACAGGAAAAATAGTTTTCGTGTGCGGTGGTTTAACAATCTATAAATATTTTTTAGAAAATCATCATATGGATGAACTTCTTATATCGAAATTAAAGCCAAGTGTAAAAATAGAGCATGCTAATACTCCGTTGTACTTTCCTAATGTGGAAGAGTATGGATATAAACTCGTAGAAGTAGAGGAGCATGAAGAGTTTGTAGTAGAAAAATACAAAAAATAAGAGTAGGAAATTACTTAGTAAAAAAAACAACTAATCAAATTACCTGATTAGTTGTTTTTTTTTAATATTATTAATATTCTAAGTGCAGTATATTTGAAAAATCCTCTATAGAGAAGTTCCCTTCATGAAATTTTATTGTTGTAATGCTTGTATTTTCTGGAACCTCTTCTTTAGAAAAATTTTCAAGAGAGATGCCGTTATTTTTTATATAGCTTAGAATACCTCTCAAAGTAATCCCATGAGTTACTACTAATACTTTAGATTCGTCTGAGTTTTCTGTAACTATCCTATTTAATCCAGATTCAATCCTTGTCATAAGAGAGAGAAAAGACTCACCATTAATTTTTTCAGGGTTGTAATCAACTGGAGAGTAGAAAAAATTGTGGTACTCATCAGGGAATCTAGATTTAAAATCATGAAAATCAACCCCTTCCATATCCCCTACAGAGATCTCCCTAAACTCTTCTAAAGGAGTTATCTCATATCTGTTTTTAGTGATAAGTTTAGCAGTTTTAAACGCACGCCCTAAAGGGGATGAATATACTTTATCAAAAATAAAATTTTCTCTTTCAAATTTAGCTGCTAATTTATTAGCTTGTTCAATACCGATATCTGTAAGTGGAGAATCTTGAGAACCTTGAAACTTTCCCTCTTTGTTCCACATAGTCTGTCCATGTCTAATAAAATAAATAGTTAACATAAGCAAAATACAACTCCTTATTTATTTAATATTTCATTTAATATTTCATTTAATTTAGAGAAGTCATTGTCAGAATTAAGATCTAAAACGTTATCCCATTTTACACCTTTTTTTATAGCTTCTAATTGAATAACCACTTTAGAGAAGAAGAAAGTTGTAAGAAATGGGTTATCTTCATAAGGGAGTGTTAAAAAATAATAGATTATATTTTCGTATACTTCTTGATCTTCATCATCTACTTTATCTGCGAGAGCGAATAATAGTTTAGCTAAATACAACTCTACATGAGTATGCAATAAAACTTTTTGAACCCCTTCTCTAATAATAGGAGAGATATCGTAATTAGGATTTTTTTCTATCAGAGGATAAGCTTTTTTAGCTGTTTCAATAATAAAGTCACTTGAAAAGTTTAAATTTAAATCTACAGAATATTTTGAAATAAAATGATAGATCTCCTCTATAATATCTTCAAAATCATGTGGATTTATAAAGTCAAAAAGCCTTTTTAAATTTATGTGAAAATGGATGCTAAACTCATCTTTAGAAAGCTCTGTTATATCTAAAAAACTATCGTTTTTTAATTGACTGAGAAAAAGAGAGATATTTTGCTTATCCATCTCCATTTTTTCTTCAAGCTCTTTAAAAGAAAAAACAACATGTTCATTTTGAAAATTTATTTTATTTGATGATGTATGTTTTAAAAAATTTAAAAAAGCAAGTTCTTTAGTTTTTTTCATGGTCTCTACACTCCTAATTAAAATACATATAACTATATAAAATATTACCACAAAAAATAAAAAAAATAAACTGTTATATAAAGAAATCAATATAAATGAACAAAAACTTATAAAACAAAAAATAATGTTCAAAAAAAGTATTGAAAAAAAATAAGAAAACTATTACAATACAGTTGAGAGAGAAATGAGTAAAAAAAATTCAAAAATGGGAGGTTGTGATAAATTTATGAATAAAAGTGCGATTTTAGCAATAGCAGAGAGAAAAGAGACATTAAAACAGATAAGAAAAGAGTTATCCGATTACTATGAGGTGATAACATTTAATAATTTATTAGATGGATTAGATATGTTAAGAGAGAGTGATTTTGATGTTATTCTATTAGATGAGCATTTAACATGGTTTAACTTCGCTGAGGCAAAAAGAAAACTTAATGGAGTTGGAAAGGATTTTGTAATTATAGGTCTTTTAGATGAAGAGAGAGAGAATATAATACAAGATTTAAGAGATGCTGAGATATATAATTACCTTGTAAAGCCTGTAACTCATAAAGAGATCAATAAAATAATTGTTCCTGCTCTAAAATCTTTAGAAGTTTTAAAAGAGAAGAAGAAATTAGAGGAAAAACTTCAAGAATCAGAAGAGAAAAATGAAATAATCGGGCAGTCTATAAAAATAAGAGAGGTTAAAATCTTAATAGAAAAAGTTGCAGAAAGTGATTTAACAGTTTTAGTAACTGGAGAAAATGGTACTGGAAAAGAGTTAATAGCTAAAGAGATATACAGAAGAAGTGACAGAAGAAAAGCACCATTTGTAACAATAAGTTGCGCATCTCTTCCTGAAGAGAGTATAGAGAGAGAGCTGTTTGGTTATGAAAAAGGGGCTTTTTCTGGTGCGACATCTAATAAAAAAGGGTTACTAGAAGAGTGTGACGGAGGAACTATATTTTTAGATGAGATATCAGCTATGGATTTAAAAGCTCAGGCAAAACTTTTAAGAGTAATAGAGTATGGAGAGTTTAGAAGAGTTGGTGGGAATAAGGCTCGTAGAATAGATGTAAGATTTATAGTATCTACAAATAAAGATTTAAAAGATGAAACTGAAAAAGGAAGATTCAGAAAAGATTTATATCATAGATTGACAGCTTTCCCAATAGAGGCACCATCACTGAGAGATATAAAAGAGGATATCCCTATTTTAGCAAACTATTTCTTAAATAAAATTATGAAAGAGTTACATAGAGAGATGCCTGTAATATCAGGTGAAGCTATGAAATATATGCTTGAATATTCTTATCCTGGAAATATTAGAGAGCTAAAAAATATGGTTGAAAGAATGGTTATTCTATCTAATGATAGAGTAATCGATGTAGACGACCTACCTTTAGAAATAAAAATGAAATCGGATACTATTGAAAATAGAACTGTAGTTGGAGTAGGACCACTAAAAGATATATTAGAGCAGGAGATTTATGCTTTAGAAGATGTTGAGAGAGTAGTAATAGCTATTGCTTTACAGAAAACGAGATGGAATAAACAAGAGACTTCAAAACTTTTAGGAATAGGAAGAACAACTCTTTATGAAAAAATAAGAAAGTATGGATTAGACTTTAAAATGAATTAATATAAAAAGATAAAAGGGGGTTACTGTTAACCTCCTTTTAAGTTATAAACTACCTTTTATTGAAAAAAAATATAAGGTGTGATAGAATCAGAAAGATGATAAGAATATAGAGAAACCTTTGGAGGAGAAATGGCGATAAGAAAATTTAGAAAAAATTTAAAACCTTTTATTTGGATAATAACAATATTATTCATAATGAGTTCAGCTGTAATGTATTATGGACAAATAAAAAATAAAGAGCAAGGACCTAAACAGTATGCTTTTAAATTAAATGGGAAAGAGATTCCGAGAATAAGCGTAGAAAGAATAAAGTCTAACATTGCTAATTCTTATTCACAATCAGCAGGAGTTCAAATAGATGGAAATTTAGTGGGAATTATTGCAGTTGATGAGGAGATAACAAAAAGTTTAACACTTGATTTAGCTGATAATATGAAGATAAAAGTATCAGATAAAGAGATAAATGAGGAATATGACAATATAAAAAAATCTATCGGAGATGATGAACAGTTTAAAAGACTTCTCTCTGCACAAGGTTTTACTAAAGCTAGTTTAAAGAAAGAGATAGAGGATAATAAAAAAATTAATAAATTATTAGAGACTATGCAGGATCAAGCAAAAGCTTCAGATGAAGAGCTGCAAAAATATTTTCAAGAAAATAAATATGGAAGATTCAGAGATAAAAACTTTGAAACTTCTAAAGAGGAAATTCAAAAAGACTACGCTCAAGAAAAAGCTATGGAACAGTATGCTATTGAAATAGAAAAATTAAAAAAATTAGCAAAAATAGAGGATGTACAGACAGAATACCAAGGAGATATTCCTAAAGTTGAAAAAGAGATTCAAGGACTTGTATTTACTAATGTAGATATGGCAAAAAAAGTTTTAATGAATATGATTCAAAGAAGAGTTTCACTAGAGGAAGCTCAAAAAGGTGCTGATGAGCAGCTGAATAATCATATGAAACTTATTGCAAAAGCTACAGAAAAAGGTGTAAAAGTTGATGAAAATCTACCTGTAGATGTAAAAATGGTAGCTTACAGCAAAGGGTTGTTAAATGTTTTAAGAGATGAAGTTGCAGTAAATAATAAAGATGTAAAAAAATTCTTCACGGAAAATAAAGATAAATATGATAGAGAGGCTACAATCGATGCTAATATAGCTGTTTTAAATATTCAAGCTTCAGATGAGGATAAAAAAGCGGCTAAATTAAAAGCTGAGGAGTTATTAAAAAAGGCTACAAAGGATAATTTTGCAGATTTGGCTAAAGAGAATTCAAAAGATACAGGTTCTGCAGTTAATGGAGGAGATTTAGGTTGGTTTACAAAAGAGCTTATGGTAGCTCCTTTTGCAGAAGCTTCATTTAAAGGTAAAAAAGGGGAGATTTATCCTGAAATAGTTGAGACAGACTTTGGATACCATGTTGTATTTGTAAAAGATAAAAAAAGTGAAAATGGAAAAGAAGAGGTTAATGCTGCTCACATACTTATTATCCCTGAAATATCTGAAAATACAAAAAAAGTAGCTTCTGATAATGTTGTAAAATTAATAGAGGGATTAAATTTAAAACTTCAACCTTTTGATAAATTGAAAGAGGCAAATAAAGATATAATTTATGCAGAAAAGATGAGTAAAATAACAATGGATGGATATTTACAAGGTGTAGGTTATAACGAAAAGTTAGTAAAACACCTATTTGATTCTAAAGTTGGAGGTTATTCAAGTTTAGAGGAAAAAGAAAGAATTTATATAGTTGAAAAAGTAAGTGAGGAACCTGCTTTTGATGCTAAAATAGAGGATCCAGTTGTATATGAAAAAGTTGTTAACGACTATAAGACTAAAAAAGCCTTAGAAATTGTTGAAACTATTGTAAAAAATGATAAATAATTAATTGTAAATACAGAAGAGAAGGTTGTTTAAATAACCTTCTCTTCTCAATTATAACAATAATATAATTATAATAATTATAGAATAAAAAAATTTGATTATTTGTAGAAAATAGATTATACTAGAGAGTAGAGAAAAAATATTATAAAAAGATAAAAAACCCAAGGTGCATATATGAAATACTCTAATGAGGAAATTGAAAAATTAAATAATTCTCTTAAAATTGAAGAGGTGATTGGAGAGTTTGTCAACTTAAAAAAAGTTGGTGCCAATTTTAAAGGCCTTTGTCCATTTCATAGAGATACAAACCCATCTTTTATGGTTAATCCTGTAAAAAATATTTGCAAGTGTTTTGTATGTAACGAAGGGGGTAACCCTATAACTTTTTATTCAAATTATAAAAAAATTAGCTTTGAAGAAGCGGTTGAAGAGTTATCAAAAAAATATAATATTCCCCTAGAAGGAAAAGGGTATATCAATAAGAAAAATACAGAGGAATACGAAATCTACTATGAAATAATTGAAAAAGCTAAAAAATATTTTTCTGAAGAGATTTTTAAAAATTCAGGAAGGGAAGCTTTAAATTATTTGGTAAACAGAGGGATAACACCTGAAAATATTTTAAAAAATAGTATAGGTTTTGCTCCAAATTCAAGGAATAAGTTATCAGAATTTCTTTTAAATGAAGGGTATCCATTAGAAAAAATAATGGATGTAGGGCTGGTTAAAGAGGGAGATAACGGGTTATATGATGTATTTAGAAATAGAATAATATTTCCTATATACTCTTTAGACAGAAGAGTGATAGCTTTTGGTGGAAGAACTCTAGAAAGTGATAAAGATGTAGCTAAATATATAAACTCTCCAGACACTCCTATATTTAAAAAAGGTAATGTTCTTTATGGTTTAGGTGAGAAGTTTCTAAATATAAAACAGAAAGGGTACGCCATGTTAATGGAAGGTTATATGGATGTACTTATGGCTACATTAAATGGTTTTGATGTGACTTTAGCCCCTTTAGGGACAGCATTAACAGAGGAACAAGGAAAATTACTGAAAAGGTACACTAAAAATATAATACTCTCTTTTGATATGGATCCTCCAGGTCAAAAAGCTACAGAGAAAGCTATTCTTATATTGAAGGAGTTAGGTTTTTCTATAAGAGTATTGATGTTTGAAAATGCTAAAGACCCAGATGAGTATATAAAAAAATATGGAAAAGAGGAGTTTTTAAAAGTTATAAAAAATTCTTCCGAAAGTTTTGATTTTTTGTATAAATTTTATGCAAAAGAGTATGACTTAAATGATCTTTTTTCAAAGCAAAATTTTATAAAGAGATTTAAAGAATTTTTCCAAAAAGTGTCAGATAAAATAGAGCAGTCTCTATATATTGATAAATTAGCTGTGAACACTGGGATTGAAAAAGAGATATTGTGGGAAACTTTAGTAGAAAAAAACAGAGCAGTTACTAAAAAAAATATTTCTAACTATGAATCGGAAATAATAGAAAAGGAAAAGCCTAAAAATTTAAGTTTAGAAATTGAATTTTTAACTACTAGCTTAGTTTTAGTGGAAAACAGTTATTATAAATATTTTAATAATAAACAGTTTGATAACAATTTAGTAAAAAAAATTTTTAAATTTTTTGAAGAAAATCAAATCGGAGTAAAAGAGATTAAATTTGAAGATTTACTTAAAAGTGAAATTTTTACAGAAAGCGAAAAATATGATGTTTTGACATTTTCACTATTAAATTATGGACCGTATTCTGAAAAAGAAACTAGAGAAGAGCTGCTTATAGAGCTTTTGACTGAGTGGTTAAGAAAAGAGTTGAAAGAGATTAAGAAAGTTGAAAAAAAAGATATTGTGCTATTGTTGGAAATAAAAAAAATAGAGCAGAAAATTGCTAAAAAATGCACTCTAGAAGAGATAAAAACTATTACGGAAGAGTTAGAAAACAAAAAACTGTCTAGCAGATATGGAGGAGTTTTGTAATGAAAGATTTTATAAAAAATGAAAAAGTTTTAGCTTTGTTAAGAAAAGCCATGGAGAATAAAACTATAACTTATGAAGAGATAAATTTAGAGTTAAAAGATGATTTTGATATTGATAGGATAGAGTACCTTATAAACGGTATGATGGAGCAAGGGATCAATATAGTAAAGGAATCAGCCAAGAAAAAAAAGAGTGCAACAAAAGGTAAAGATGAAACTGTAACTTTGACTGATGATAAAAAAAATAGAAAAAAAACAAAAGATGAAGATTTGCAAGAGGGAACTGAAAAGAAGCCCACTAGAAAAAAAGCTGCAAGAATAGAAGCTTCTGACTCTGATGAGGTTGACGAAGGTGAAGATTTAAATGATGATTATGAAACAGATGATGATGATGTAGTAGAAAAAAGAGAGACATACGGCGATGAAACATATGGCGATGAATCTTTAGGTTACGAAAATAAAGAGTTTAATTTTGATGACTTTAATCCAGATGAAGTTGAACCTATATCTACAGATGAGTTAATTAGTGAAGATCTCTTTAATATTACAGGGGAGATGAAAGTCGATGAACCTATAAAAATGTATTTGAGAGAGATTGGTCAAATTCCTCTTTTAAGCCATGAAGATGAATTAAAGTATGCGAAACTTGCATATGAAAAGGATCAGTATGCAATTGATCAGTTAGTTGAAGCAAATTTAAGACTAGTTGTAAGTATTGCTAAAAAACATACAAATAGAGGTTTAAAGCTTTTAGATCTTATTCAAGAGGGTAATATAGGGCTGATGAAAGCTGTAGAAAAATTTGAATATACTAAAGGGTACAAATTCTCAACTTATGCAACATGGTGGATTAGACAGGCTATAACAAGAGCTATAGCGGATCAAGGAAGAACTATAAGAATCCCTGTTCATATGATAGAGACTATTAATAAAATAAAAAAAGAAGCGAGAATATATCTTCAAGAAACAGGGAAAGATGCTACTCCAGAAGTTTTAGCAGAGAGATTAAATATGGAGGTCTCGAAAGTAAAAGGGATACAAGAGATGAACCAAGATCCGATATCTTTACAAACAGCTGTAGGAAGTGAAGAGGATAGTGAACTTGGGGATTTTGTTGAAGATAATAAAGCATTAAACCCTTATGAGCAGACAAACAGAGTTTTATTAAGAGAGCAGTTAGATGAAGTTTTATCTACACTTAGTGAAAGAGAAGAGAGGGTATTAAGATACAGATATGGTTTAGATGATGGTTCTCCAAAAACTCTTGAAGAGGTAGGAAAGCTATTTAAAGTTACAAGGGAAAGAATAAGACAGATAGAGGTAAAAGCTCTTAGAAAATTAAAACACCCTAGTAGAAGAAGAAAATTAGAAGATTTTAGAGCTTAAAAAATTTAAAGGGGCGATCTATAAAACGGTTGCCCTTTGCTTATTTATATAAATTTGGAGGAGTATAGATGAAAATTACAGATTTTGAAAAACTAGTTATAGAAGAGATTTATGATGACGAAATTTATGAAGAATATTTAGAGCGTAATATGGCAAAAATAGATTGTGAAATAAATGAAGATAGAAATCTAACGGAAGTTGAAATAGAACATTTTGAAACGAGTACTCTAGAATATTTAGAAGAGATAGCTAAAATAGAATTTTTAGATGATGAAAATTTAAAAGAGAGAGTCCTAAAAGGGGATATAGACAGTAAAGATGAAGTTATCACTAAAAGTTTAAGAATACCTGTTTTAGCAGGGATAATACTTCTTAAAAATGGGGTTAACTATTTAGATTTAATCCAAGAGGGGACTATTGCTTTGATACACTCTGTAGAAAAATTTCCAAGTAGTGGTTATAAGAGTTTTGAAGATTATGCTAAGATAAATATTTTTAGAAGAATGATTATATATATTAATGAAAGATTACAAGAATCAAAAGCTGAATTTATAGCTCATTTTCATTCATTAGAAGAGGAGTTTGATGAAAGAGAAGATGTTATGGAAGAGCTTGAAAATAAAATAAAAAACATAAAAGAGATAGAGTATAATACACTCTTTAGCAGTTTAAATAAGCAAGAAGTAGAAGTTTTAGAAAAATTTTATGGGTTGAAAAATGGAAAAAGAGAGTCAATGTATCAGATAGAGGAAAGTTTAAAATTAGAAAAAGGGCAAGGACAAGAGCTTTTCCAGAAGGCGATAAATAAAATATCTAATTTTGAAGGAGAATTTTTTATAATATGAGGATAAAAGAACTTATAAATAAATTAGAAGAAATTTTTCCCAAAAAAAATGCTGAAAATTGGGATAATGTTGGACTTTTAATAGGTGATTTAGAAGAGGAATTAAAAGGAGTTGTAGTGACTCTTGATGTTAATGAGGAGAGTATTGAAGATGCGGTAGAAAAAGGTGCTAATTTAATAATAACTCACCATCCTGTAATTTTTAACGGAATAAAATCTGTTAATCTAAATGAACCTATAGGGAAAAAAATAGCAAAAATAATAAAAAATGGTATTAATGTATACTGTATGCATACAAATATAGATTCAACTGTAGGCGGTTTAAATGATTATATAATAAAAAAACTTCAAGTTAAAAACTCTAAAATACTCTCTCTTAATCTGGATAAAATTAATGGGATTGGAAGATATTATAAGCTGGAAACCCCTGTCACTATAGAAGCATACTCAAAATTTGTAAAAAATAAGCTGGATTTAGATGAGATGAGGCTCTATGCAAAAAATAAAAATAAAGAGTGCAAGAAAATTGCATTTGTAAATGGATCTGGTGCGGAGTTTTGGAAAAAAGCTAAATTCTACAATTGTGATTTATTGATCACTGGAGATGCAAAATATCACACTATTTATGATGCAGTAGAGAGTGGGATGGCAATTTTGGATATAGGTCATTATGAAAGTGAAAAAGAGTTTATGAATTTAATGGAAGAGGTTTTAAAAAATATTGATATAGACATTGAAGTGTATAAAAACTATTGTAAAGAGTTACAAGCAATGATATATTAAAGAGAGTGAAAAAATAAAGAGGTGAAAAATGAAAAAGTGTGTAATCCTTTTTTTTATCTTGTTCTCTTTCCTTAATGCTGAATTAAAGGATAATATCAACCTTTTTACAAGTGAAGAAAAAGAAAAATTGAATATTCATATAGAAAAACTTTATAAAAAATATAATATAAAAATAAATGTTATAACTTCTGATTATGGGGAAGGGTATGTACTTGAAAATCCGGAAAGAACAGTAGTTATAAATATACAAAAAGGTGCTAATAAAAAAATAAAAATAGAAGAAAGTTTTACCAATGACATGAATATGAACGAAAAAGATAAAGAGTTATCTGATTTAATTGATGGATTAGAACATTATATTTTAGAGGAAAAATATGGTGCTTATGTAGATGAGTTTATAGAGGGTGCTTTGAGTATATATGGGACTACAGAGGTAGTTGAGTTAAATAAAGAAAACTATTTTTTAGCCCATAAGTGGCAAATAATAAAATGGGTACTAATTGTATTGACTTTATTAAATATTCTAGTTAGAATAAAATATATTTCTAAAAAGAAAAAAGAGATGTTGAGACAAAAAGAGAGAGAAGAAGAGTTAAGAAGAGTAGAGAAAAAAGAAAAAAATAGTTTGCATCATAAACTAGAAGCAGATATTAAGAAATAAAACTATAAAATAGGTATTAGAACTAATTGCTGTTTACTTAAATGTAAAGAGAGGAAAGTCCGGGCTCCACAGAGCAAAGAGGGCAGTTAACGGCTGCTAGAGGTAACTCTAAGGAAAGTGCCACAGAAAATAGACCGCCTTTTTTAAGGTAAGGGTGAAAAGGTGGTGTAAGAGACCACCAGTTTTTTAAGAGATTAAAAAAGCTTGGTAAACCCCCTCTGGAGCAAGACAAAGTAGGAAAGGTTAAGGGCTGCTCGTCCAGCTTTCAGGGTAAGTCGCTAGAGTCTATAAGCAATTATAGAATTAGAAAAATAATTAGTAAAAACAGAACCCGGCTTATTTAATGCCTATTTTATATTTTATTATATAGATTGAAAAATACAGTGTAGAATTTTAAAATTATTATATTTTAAATTTTATTCTGTATTTTTTTTATTTTTATTTTTTTTATAAAATTATTAAATAAATTTTTTTTATAATCTTTTTATTGAAAATACTATAAAAAATAACTTGATTTTAAATAGAAAACATTGTATAATAAAAAATTTAGAAAATATAGCAAAAAAAGTGTTGACGGAAATTGATGGTTGTGGTAAGATAATTCTTGTCCACGAGAGATTGTGAGACGAAGTTAAAAGGACATTAACAACAGAATAGAGAGAAAAGCAAAATAAATCTAACAACAAATTTTCGGATTTGTGAGTGACTGACTAGTCA
>JAGNZR010000010.1:0-13104 GCA_017984315.1 Fusobacteriaceae bacterium
TTTTTTAAATATCCGTATAAAACATGAAACATTTAGGAATTTATCAAATAACTCATTTAATATTTATTTAATACATCCTTTGGTTTTATCAATATTTCAATATAGTTTACTTTATTATAAATTAAGTATAAACGCTCTTTGGTATATCCCTGTAGTATCTATAATTGTTTTTATATTTTCGTATTTTATTTCTGATAATTTAATAAGATTTACATCTTCGAATTTTGCTATTTTCATTTACAGAAAAATATCATTTAAATAAAAAAGATTTTTTGTTTAAAAGGTGCCTTAAAGGCACCTTTATTTTTTTAATTATTTAACAATATTATAGGACTTTTAAATTAAAAACAAAAAATTGTGATTTTCTAATAGGTAAATAAATCTGCTTTTCCCCTGCATGTCTCTCCTCTTCCATAATTTCTCACTTTTATTTGCAATTTATTAAAGATTCTATAAACCACTCTTTGAACTTCTCTTCATTTAATTTTATACATACAGTTATATTATTTTCATTTTTTAAATAACCATTTAAATCTATTACTGTGCATCCTCTAGTCAGCCCTTTGTTCAACTCTACCTCTATATACGTATCTTTAGTCTCATATATCTCTGGATGAAGTAAATACGCTATTGCATGAACATCATACATAGCGAACCCTTTTTTCAATGTACTGCTTCTATATTTTTTAAAAAGTGATGAAATCATAAACCCTATTTTATTTATGTCACGCATTTTCCCTGTGTCTTCTAACTGAACTACTGCACCATTTCCCATTTCCAATCCAACCATTGTAATTTTTAATCCGCTTGAAAATACTATTTGTGCAGCTTCTGGATCAACAGCAATATTAAACTCTGACATTACCCCTCTGTTCCCTCTAGACATGCTTCCACCCATGAATACTATCTCTTTTATATTTGCTTTCACTTCTGGATAAACTTTTAACAGCATAGCTATATTTGTCATAGGTCCGATAGGCACAATCGTTATAGGTGTTTCACTCTCTGAAATAACTCTTCTCATTGCATTTATTGCATTTTCTTCTAATAATAATTCATTTGTAGGTTCTTCAAAATCAAAACCATCCATTCCGCTTACTCCATGCACTTCACTTGCATCTTGAAATTTTTCTATAAGTGGCTCAGAGGCTCCCATAGCAATTGGAACTTTTTTCCCATAATATTTTAGCAGCTTTAAAGCATTATTTGTAACTTTCTCTATTGAAACATTTCCTGCTACTGTTGTAATAAGTTTTATGTCTAACTCTTCAGAAAAAAGTCCAATAGCCAAAGCTACTGCATCATCTATACCTGGATCTGTATCTATTATAATTGCTTTTTTATTCATTGCATTTTCTCCTAACTAAATTATTTTATAAAAACTTATTTTTAAAATTATACATCTTTTTTCAGAGTTTCTCAATTTTTTTAGATTTTTTATATGTTTTTTGTTATAATTTAAGCAATTAACAACAGATATTTTTATAGTTATAATATTTATCAAATTAATGTAATAAAGGAGATAATTATGATTGCAATTATAAATGGAAAAATTTTTAACGGTATTGGTTTTTACGAAGGTAAAGCTCTTATTATTGATGGGAATAAAATTTTGAATATTATCAATACTGAAGAGTTATCTATTAAATATCCAAACATCAATACTTTTAATGCAGACAACTCATATATTACTCCTGGATTTATTGATTTACAGTTAAATGGGTGCGGTGGAGTATTATTCAATAAATCTATAACCAAAGAGACATTAGAGATGATGCACGAAACAAATCTTAAATATGGTTGCACATCATTTACTCCAACTCTTATTACTACACCTGATGTTAATATTATAAAAGCCTTAGATTTAATTGACAGTTTAGAAAATAAAGAAGAGATAGGTGTTTTAGGACTACATATTGAAGGTCCTTTTATCTCTCTAGAAAAAAAAGGGGTGCACAACCCAAATTTTATAAGGAAGATAGATGAAAATATTTTAAATAGAATATGTCAAACTGGAAGCGAGGGAGTTAAAATTATTACTATTGCTCCTGAAAATATTGATGGTGAATATATCTCTAAACTTTCTAACTCTGGTATAAAAGTTGCTCTAGGACATACTAATGCAACTTATGAAGAGATTGTTGATAAAAAAATATATGGTATCACACTTGCTACTCATTTATTTAACGGGATGTCCTCTTTTTCTCACAGAGCTCCCGGTGCTATTGGAGCAACTATGAATTTAGATTTCTGTGCTGGAGTTATTGCTGATGGTTTTCATTCCCACTACGGAGCTATTGAAATGGCTCATAAGCTGATGAGAGATAGGCTTTATCTTGTAACAGATGCCGCTGCTCCTGCTGGAACTGATATTAAGGAGTTTGATTTTGAGGGGATAAAAGTCTATCATGAAAATGGGAAGCTTTTCGCAGCAGATGGCACTTTAGGAGGTTCTGCTCTTACAATGATACAAGGAGTACAAAATTTAGTTAAACACTGTAATTTACCTTTTGAAGAAGCTGTAAGAATGGCAACGATTTACCCTGCTAAAGCTATCTCAATAGAAAATAAATATGGCAAACTTCAGCCCGGTTATTTTGCTGACATTAATATCATTGATACTGATCTTAATTTAAAAAAAGTTATATCAAAAGGCAAATTTATATAGATAATATATTCAAAATTTAAATAGGGATAGGTAACAACATTGAATAATAAAGAATACATAATATTTCAGCTCCAAAAAAATAGTGAAACATTTATCTCAGGTGAAGAGCTTGCAAAAGCCCTTAATATTTCCAGAGCAGCAATTTCAAAAATTATAAAAGAGATAAAAAATGAAGGGATAGTTATTGAGTCTGTTCCTAATAAAGGGTATAAACTTTCTAGTACAAATGATTTAATCTCTAGAGATATCATAAAAAACAGCTTACAGAAAAATGGATTTAATTTAGATGTATATTTCCATAGAACAGTTAATTCTACTAATTTAGAAGCAAAAAGATTAATATTAAACAGTAGCATCTCAAATCCTTCTTTAATTATTGCCAATGAGCAATCACAAGGGAAAGGGCGTTTTGGAAAAATATTTTTTTCACCTAAAAATTCTGGAATTTACTTTTCTATCATTGAAAACTCGTTTACTAATTTAAAAAACTCAACATTCATTACTATCTGTACTGCACTAGCTATCACTAGAGCAATTGAAAAATTAACAGGGTTTAGCACTCAAATAAAATGGGTTAACGACATTTTTTTTAATGAAAAGAAGATTTGCGGAATATTGACAGAAGCTATAACTAATTTTGAAACTGGAGAGATTGAAAAATTAATAATTGGTATTGGAATCAATTTTTCTACTATAGATTTTCCAAAAGAGTTAGAGTCTGCTGGTTCACTTTTTTCCCCTTTATCTCTAAATTCTAATAAAATTACGAGAAATGACTTAATTATAAATATAGTTACGGAGCTAGACCTATTTTTTAAAAATTTCAACTCTTTAAATTACAGAGAAATAATAGAAGAGTATAAATCCAAATCTAATATTTTAGGAAAAGAGATTCTTGTAACCCTTCCTAACACGCCACCTTTTTCAGCTATAGCAGTTGACATTGACGAATTTGGACATCTGATTATCAAAAAAGAGAGCAATGAAATATTGTCTTTAAATTATGGTGAAGTTTCTATAAAAAAAATTTAATTATAATTTAAATTTTGGTTTGAAATGTTATTTTATATGAGTTATAATAATAAACAGTACTATAAAATATTAAAAGGAGAAGATATAATGAATACTTTACCAAAGTGCCCTAAATGCGGTTCTGAATATGTTTATGAGGATGGAACTTTATTTGTATGCCCTGAATGCTCTTACGAATGGAGTGGTGGCGCTGATACTGATGCTTCTTCTGATGAACTAATTGTTAAAGATGCAAATGGAACTACACTTTCAGACGGAGATTCTATTACTGTAATTAAAGATTTAAAAGTAAAAGGAAGCTCTCTTGTTGTAAAAATTGGTACAAAAGTTAAAAATATAAGACTAGTTGAAGGGGATCATAATATTGATTGTAAAATTGATGGGATTGGTCAAATGAAACTAAAATCTGAATTTGTAAAAAAAATATAATTTAAAACTATAATTTTACGAGGGGAATCATGTCTCTACTTGATACATTTAAAATAATTTTTTCAAATAACAACATTGTAGGTCTACTTTCTTCAACATTTTTCCTTCTTCTAATAGGAATATTTTTTGGTAAAAAAAATATTTTTGATGAAAAAGTAGCAGATAATCTGAGCAATATTGTTCTTAATCTTTCAATAGCTGCTCTATCTATTTTAGCATTTATGAATGATTTTAATCCCGCTATATTTCAAGAGGGTAAAAACATATTGATATGGAGTATCTTACTTCATATTTTATTTATTGCTATAACTAAATATTTTTATTTAAATAGAGAGCATGATAAACAGGTAGCTATGGAAGTCAGCACTCTTTTCGGTGCTGTTACAACTTTAGGTATACCTATTGTTCAAGCACTTTTTGACTCAACAGGGCTTATATATATGTCTATATTTACAATAGTATATCGTCTGCTTCTGTACTCTTATGGCTTTTTTAAAATGTCCAATACAAAGGTGTCCAAAGCTAATTTAAAACTGATTTTTCTTAATCCTGCTATATTTTGCACACTACTCGGTTTAATTATATGGCTAACGCAAAATAGTACTTACCAAGTTCTGGTAGATAACAGATCATATGGTATTTTTAGGATAGATAAAACTGCATTTTGGCTCTATAAACCTTTAGTATATTTAGCTTCCCTTTGCTCACCACTATCTTGGCTGGCTGCAGGTATAAAACTTTCTAAATTGCCATTTTTAAAATCATTAAAATGTCTTGAAGCTTGGTATTTTTCTTTTATAAAAATAGTTATTTTTCCAATTATAACTGTAGTTCTTATCACCTTTTTAGGCGGTTTAGGTTTTTTTCCACTGTCTACTGTTGGGTTAACTGTTATAGCAATAGCATTCGGTACTCCACTTGCTTCAGTTACAATAGCTTACGCTATTAAATATAACCGTTCTGCTGTGCTGTGCTCAAAATGCTTCTTTGTTTCAACACTGTTCAGTTTGATATTTTTACCATTTTTACTCTCATTTGTTGAGATGCTGAATAACTAAATTTTATTAAAAAAAGATAAAAAACAGGGAGTATTTTCTAAGATACTCCCTGTTTTTTATCTTTTTTTTCATTTTTTATTAATTTGAAAGTATGTACCCAGCTTTTTTAAATATATCTTTAGCTTTGTCTGTTTCAAAAAATTTATAGAATTTTTTTACATTCTCACTGTCTCTTCCCAACAAAATTCCTGAACTGTATTCTATTTTATTTTTTGTATTTAAACTTAAAGTATAATAGTTTCCTTTTATTTTTTCTAACTCTGTTTTATATATTATTGCAAAATCAACTTCTCCTAGATTAAAATAATTAGTTACTACTCTTACTTCTTTTCCATATACTAAATTTTCTTTTAATTTGTCCTCATAACCTTCTGATTTTAAATAATTCATAGCATACTTTCCAGCAGGAACTGTTAAAGGATCCCCTATTGCCACCTTTTCCTTATTAATTTCAGAAATAGATATTATCTGCTTATTTCCTACTAATATCAGTGAGTTATATATTTTAAAGCTTAACTCTTCATCAGAAATTAATTTTTTTTCTTTTAAAATTTCAAAATTTTCTTTATCTGCAAAAAATACTATATCAGTGTCTGAACCATTTTCTATCTGCTTTCTTAAACTTCCAGAACCACCATAATTAGTTATAAAATTTATATCCTTATTCTGGATATCTTTTTTATACTCCTCTATTACCTCTTTTATAACTGGTTCTAAACTTCCTGCTATACTTAATTTTATCTCTTTTTCTGCTCCTAAAGCTATATTAAAAGTCAGTATTAACATTAATGTATAAATTATGTATTTTAAATTTTTTTTCACAATATCCTCCATTAATTTTCATTTTTTAAAACTCTATTATAAATTAAAATTGAAGTCATACTTATCAAAATTATCACTGCCATAATGGCATTAGCTTCTGAATAATCTCCAGTTTCAGCAGCTGAGTATAGTGCCATAGGGATTGTTTGTGTTTTTTCAGGTATATTTCCAGAAACCATTACCATTGCACCAAACTCCCCAAATCCTCTACCAAATGCTAAAATAACCCCTGTATAGATATATCTTTTTATAAGGGGAAGCTCTACATATATAAGTCGTTGAAATTTTGTAGCTCCCAGTTCTATGGAGGCTTCTTTTAAAGATTTATCTATAGAAAAAAAACCGCTTTTTATACTTTTATATATAATTGGAAAAATAACTATAAAAGTAGTTATTACTCCTGCATACCAAGTAAAAATCAGTCTCATTTCAAAAAATTTATATAAAAATCTCCCTATTGTTCCGTTTTTTCCAAATAATATAAGAACACCATATCCAACTGCAGAAGGTGGAAAAAATATAGGTAACATTGTAACCCATTCTAATATTTTTTCTAATTTCCCGTGTGTATTAGAGACTCTCCACGCTAAAATAAGAGAGAGGAATAAAGCGAGAAACAGAGCTGTAACAACTACTTTTAGTGAAATCAACAGTGCATTTTCCAATTTTACTCCCCCTATAATTTTTTAATTTAACACTCTTCCAAATATTTTAAATCCTCTTCTGTATCAATATCTATAAAATCCCTTTGAGTTTCAAAATATATTTTTTCTATTTCAGAATCATCTTTTATAACAGATTTTCCACCTTTATCGCCTTTTATAGACAATAAATTGTCTTTATATTTTGAAGGAAAAATAACAGGTGAAAAACTACTTTTACCAATATATGGAATCATTACTTTATATATATTTTCTGGTTTTAAGCTCTCTTTTATCAGTTCTAAAATTGTCTCTTCTGTTAAAAAAGGTTGATCCCCAGTAAAAAACATGTAACTTTCTATAAAATTATTATTCAAACTCTCTATACCTAGTTTTATAGATTGACTTTGACCGATTTCTGGTTCTATATTTTCTACTAAAATCCAATTATCAGTGAGATATCCCTTTAATAATTCTATTTTAGAAGGGGTAGATACAAATAACTTTTCATAAAAATTAATCTTATTTAATTTTTCTATAATATGCATTATAAGTGATTTTCCCTTATATTGAATAAGAAGTTTATCTTTCCCCATCCTCTTAGATAATCCTGAAAATAGACCTATAGCAGATATTTTTTTATAGATAAATATCTCCTGTTTCATTATACTTCCAAAATTTATCTTTATATCTTGAATTGATTTTGAATTTTCTGCATTTAAAAAAGAGTTTCCTAAATATAAACAAGAATTAACTTTTTCTAAAGTTTCAACCCCATTAATAAAAATAAATTTTTCTACTCTGCTGTTAAATTCATCTGATAAACTATTCTTAAAAAAATCTGCATTTAACAAATAAGTTTTTAATAGATTTAAATCAATTATCTCATTTTCATTTTTATCAATTTTTTTACAAAAAATCTCTTTTCTATGAACAACACTCTCTATAGTTTTCCCTATAGAATCCAAATTAGTTACACCTATAATTTTTTTAGTATATTTTGAAATTACAGGCTCAAACTCGTTCCAACTTTTTAAAGGTTTCCTAGCTGAACCATCTGCTTCATTGAGAATGAAATCATACTTATCTAAGTATTGACATAATACATCATCTGAAACCCCTATTAGCTTATTAGATACCATATCTATAGTACTTCCTAAGATATCTATATTTTTATTTTGCCCTTTATAGGAAACAGCAACACTGCTATAGTCACCACTGCATAAAATTAACCTTTCATACTGCTCATTTAAAGGGGTATATATTTTAGTTGATGTAGTTATAAGCACTCTTCCAATTTTAGATAACTCATCAGCTAATTTAAAAATCAAAGAGGTTTTTCCACCACCACCTGTCACAGAGATGACATCCCCTAATTTTATATTAAAAGCTTCATAAAAGCTATTTTTTTTAGACATTTTTTATATTCCTCATATATAAAACTGCTTCTAGAGCCGATCCACCTAAAGTTCTTGCCTTATCGGAAATAGTAAAACAGTTTTTATATTCAGCTTTCCTAGGATCAATATCCGCAATTTTTAACCCTTTTTTTATATATAGACGGTTAGTTATCATCCCTCTTATAAGTCCTGTAATTGTAGCTTTTACCTCTTCAGTGCCTATTTTAGCAATAACATCCCCTTGGTTAACTAAATCACCAATATCTTTAACTATCGTTAAAATCCCTTCACGTGGAGAGTGTACAACTCTAAGTTCGGCTTCTCCCCCAACCAATCCTGGAACACCTGTATTAGGAAGAGCCTCTCCCTGAAAAATTAGTCTTCCTAAATCATGACCCCTCATAGTCTCAATAACAATATCCACATCTTTTCCTGCAAAAAATCCAGGTCCTAATGCCACTGTAATAGGTGCAAGATTTTGTTTCATCCCTAGATTTTTCTTTGCAATTATTGAATCTATAACTGCAATAACTTTATACTCCGAGCTATATTGATTTTTTATAATATCTAATATTTCAAGTTGAGAATCAACTATTACAGGGATTATTTTATCATTTAACATACTCTCTATATTAGAAAATAGATCATTTTCTAATATATTTCCAGCATATTTAGAGATAGAACCTTCAAGCATTACCTCTCCTTCATAAATTGCCGCTCCATAACAGACTTTTCTTCTTATGAAATTAGGTTTTTCAATCTCTAATACTAAAATATCAAAGCCAGCTCTATTAAACTTTTGGATTACACCAGATGCTAAATCTCCTCCACCTCTAATTATTATTAACTCTCTCATCTGTTTTCCTCACTTATATAATTTTAATTTCATCTCCAGTTTTCACCAATCCATCTTTAATTACTTTAGTAAAAATACCCTCTCTTGGCATTACACAATCACCAACAGCTGATTTTATCGCACAACCACCATTATGGCACTCTTTTCCTATTTGAGTAACCTCTTGAATAGATTCCCCTATCTGTAATTTTGTACCAACTGGTAGAGAACATAAATCTATCCCAGAAGTTGTTATATTTTCTGCAAATATACCGTTTGTAAGATCTACCCCTCTTCCTCTTATTTTATCTACACTTTCTATAGCTAAAAGCGATACTTGTCTATGCCACTCCCCTGCATGTGCATCAGATTCTATTCCGTGATTAACTTTAAAATTAGCTTGTTCTACTGGATCTTTCACTACCCCTTTTTTTGTACTTATATTTATAGAAACTACTTTTCCACTCATCTATTACACCTCTTTAGTTTTTTTTATAATTTTATTTAGCTTGATCTATTTCATCTTTATTTAAATAATCAGATTTTCCACCTGTTTTCTTTAAAAGTTTAACTTCTCCTATTACCATCTCTTTATCTACAGCTTTGCACATATCATAAATAGTTAAAGCTGCTATAGAAACTGCTGTTAAAGCTTCCATCTCTATCCCTGTCTGCCCTGAAGTCTTAACCGTTGCCAATATTTTTATAGAGCTATCTTCTATTTCAAACTCAATATTTGCACCTGATATAAAAATATTATGGCACATTGGAATAATCTCACTTGTTTTTTTAGCACCCATTATCCCTGCAACTTGGGCAACTGAAAGAACATCCCCTTTCTTTATTCCACCATTTTTTATTATATCTATAGTTCCCTCTGACACATATATGTAACCTTGAGCAACAGCTGTTCTGTCTGTTATTTTTTTCTCAGACACATCTACCATTTTAGCCCTACCAGAGCTATTAAAATGAGTTAAATCCTCTTTCATTGTTCCTCCTATTTTCCAAAACTACAATTTGGATAATGACACACTTCACAACTTTGGCACAAACCACCAGAACCAAATTTTGCAATATCGTATAAATCTAATTTTTCCCCTGTTAAAACTCTAGGCAGAACTAAATCAAAAATAGTTCTCTTAGCATACATTACACAACCTGGAAGCCCCATCATAGGAGTTCCTTTTAAATAAGAGAGTAAAAACATTGCACCTGGAAGAACAGGAGATCCGTAAGTCACCAACTCTCCACCCATCTCCATTATTGATGACGGCGTAAGGTCATCAGGGTCTACACTCATTCCACCTGTAAATATTACAATCTCTGCACCCATATCTAAAAGTTTTTTAGCACAATCCTTTATCATCTCTTTATCATCCATTGAATAAAAATGCTGTATTACTTCACTTCCATACTCTTCTACTTTTCTCTTAATTACAGGGCTAAATTTATCTTCAATTCTTCCATGATAAACCTCTCCCCCTGTAACAACAACTCCAACTTTATATTTTTTATACGCTCTTACTTCTAAAATCTTTTCACTTACAACTGATTTAGCAAGCTCCATTTTAGTTTTATCAATTATAAGAGGGATAACTCTAGTTCCACCTAATTTTTGCCCTTTAGTAACTGGATAGTTATCTGGAAGCGTTGCAAAAGAGATCTCTCCTAAACTATTAAGTTTATACAACAACTCTTCATTAACTTTTAAAATTCCATCTTCAGCAGCGTAAAAATCAATTTTTCCCTCTTTAATCTCTTTTCCAAGCTCTATATTTAAACCAGCACCTAAATTACCTAATATTACAGCTGCATCATTTTCATGAATCTTGCTGTCATTTACTTCATAAATATATAAATGCTCTTTACCTATATTTAAAAGCTCCTCTACATCCTCTTCTCTCACTATATGACCTTTTTTAAAAGCAACTCCTTTGAACTCTCCGGGGATTATTTTTGTTATATCATGACATAAAATGTGTCCAACAGCATCAACGGTTTTTACTAATTTCATTTTACCATACTCCTTTTACTTCACTCATTGGCTTACCTGTAAGATTATTTTTTATTTTTAAAATTTCAGCAATAATACCTATTGCAATCTCTTTAGGTGTTCCTGAAGAGATATCAAGTCCAACTGGAGAATATACTTTCTGCAGCTCCTCTTTTGAAATCCCTTCTGCAATTAGCTCTTTATTTGTTTCAATAATTTTCTTTCTGCTCCCTATCATCCCTACATATTTTGCTCCTCTTCCAACACATGCCCTAAGAGCTGCTTTATCACCCATATGCCCTCTTGAAACAATAACAATATATGTATAATTGTCTACTGGAAGCTCTAACATCTTTTCCCCAATATCCCCAACAATGAGTTTAGAAGCATTGGGATATTTTTCTATGTTACAAAACTCCTCTCTATCATCTAGCATCCAAATATCCATACCTAAAAAAT
Organism: Fusobacteriaceae bacterium; assembly: GCA_017984315.1. Lineage (GTDB taxonomy): Bacteria > Fusobacteriota > Fusobacteriia > Fusobacteriales > Fusobacteriaceae > JAGNZR01. The sequence continues at coordinate 11,341 of JAGNZR010000010.1, forward strand.
CAGCAACTTGGTACAGCTCTCCACCTACATGCCCTCCACCTACTATTATAAGTCTGTCACGTTTTTTGAAAACTTTTATGAAGGCTTTTACTGATCCTCCGCACTTCATATGCAGTGCTGCTTCCTCTACAAGGTCAAACTCTAACTCTTTAGATTCGTTCTCTTCTATGCAAACTCTTGCTTCTTTTGTAAGAGTATATTCTAAATTTCCTCCCCCTACAGTTCCCATAATTCCACCATTTTCAAAAACTGCAAGTATATTCCCTTTTTTCCCAGGGCTTGACCCATCTATTTTAACAAGTGTGACAAGAGCTACACCCTCTCCACACTCTATTCTTCTTGCTATTTCCATCATTAATTTAGATTCCATTATTAACTCCTTTAGCTCCTTGAATATACCTCTATGGCACAGTGTCATTTTTAAAAGACAAATAGGTAATTATAAAATCAATTTATAACTACCTTCTATCTATACATATAATTATCTAGCAATAAATTTTCCTTTTATCTGAGAGTTAATTTTTTGTGCTGTATTATCTATAGCTAAATTTCCTCTTAAGATTACTTTATCTATTACTGCTGAAACATTAAACCCGTTAAAACATGAGTAACCTGCTTTGCTCTTTAGATTTTTTTCATCTATTTTGTTGTTTTCGGCTTTAAATACCACTAAGTCAGCGTCTTTTCCAACTTCTATACTACCTTTTCTATTATATAAACCAAAAATCTTTGCTGGGTTTACTGCTACTAAATCTAAATACTCTTTAACTGTTAAATTTTTATTTAATACCTCTGAAAACATAATTAAGTTTCTCTCTTCTACACCTGGAATACCGTTTGGACATTTAGAAAAATCATCTGCACCTTTGTTTTTATCTTCCACAGTGAATGAGCAGTGGTCTGTAGCAATTACATCTATATTCCCTGTTTTTATATTATACCATAAAGATTCTATGTCTTCCTGCTCTCTTAGTGGTGGAGATAACACATATTTAACAGCATCTGCTTCAAAATACTTTGTATTATCTAAATACAGATATTGTGTGCATGTTTCTACAAAGAATTTTTTCCCTTGTGATTTTGTAATAGCTATCTCATCCATAGCTTCTTTAGAAGAGATATGCACTAAATATAACTTCTCATACCCTACCATATGGGCAATTTTAATAAGTCTTGCAACTGCTTCTGCTTCAACATCTCCAGGTCTTGAATATGCATGATATATAATCTCAGTTTTACCCTCTTTTATGAAACTGCTTCTTAACTCCTCAATCATAGTATCATTTTCAGCATGAACTGCCACAACCATATCTAACTCTTTAGCCATTTTAAAGAATTCAACTATCTCTTTATCTGTCTGTTTATAAGTATAAGTTAAATATATTTTAAAACTGTTTAATCCTTTAGCTTTAAGTGCTTTTAATCCACCAAAAGTATGCTCATCAATCTCTTGTGCAACACCATGGAAAGAGTAATCACAAGCAGCTGTTTCCCCATACTTCATATATTTATCTACCATATACTCTAGATTACACCCTTTTGGTCCAAAACCAGGATGATCTATTACTGTAGTTGTTCCCCCAAACAATGCAGCTGTAGTGCCACTTTTAAAATCATCTGCTGAAAAAATCCCTACATTAATATTAAAATGGGTATGAACATCTATTGCTCCAGGAGCTATATATAATCCTTTTAAATCTAATATCTCATCATTATTTTCAGAAAGTTTTGCTCCTATTTCAACAATTTTTTCCTCTTTTACTC
>JAGNZR010000010.1:13204-19467 GCA_017984315.1 Fusobacteriaceae bacterium
TTAATATTAAAATGGGTATGAACATCTATTGCTCCAGGAGCTATATATAATCCTTTTAAATCTAATATCTCATCATTATTTTCAGAAAGTTTTGCTCCTATTTCAACAATTTTTTCCTCTTTTACTCTAATATCAACACACTCTATTCTATCCTTTAATAATACCATTCCATTCTTTAATAACATTTTTATCTCCTTTACCCTTAACTAATATTCATAATCAATTATATACACTATTTATTTAATTGTTGACTTAATTAAATTTAGGCTCAGGTAATCTATTTCCTGAAACATATCTTTCAACTATCTCTCTATCATCACCAATATAAATATATCTTTCAACTCTTTCAACTATCGTTCTTGGATTTAAATCCTCAATTCTTGAATCATCTATAATTAAAGCGTCAAACTCGTATCCTGACTCAAAAGTTCCTAAATTGTCTCCAATGAATTTAGCTCCACCTTTAGTAGCTAAATAGAACCACTCGGCAGTTGAGAGTGGTTCTCCCTTTTTTTTATTCTCTTCTAAATAAACCCATCTTAATTTTGCAACTTGAGCTGCTGCTACAATTACTGATGTCATAGAAATTGCATGTCCGCCTGAAATATCAGTTGCTAATCCTACAGGCACACCTGCATTTAATAACTTTCTAATTGGTGCAATTCCAGAAGAAATATTATTATTCGAGTGAGGGGAGTGTGCTACCATTACTTGTTTTTTAGCCATTAGCTCTATTTCTTCATCTTTGTTCCAAATACAATGAGCTAGAATAGTTGGCTGATCCCCAAATAACCCAAATCGGTCATATGCATCTGCATAATTTTTAGCTGCTGGTTCTAAAAGCGATACCCATTCAATTTCACTTTTATTTTCATTTATATGAGATTGAATTTTCACATTAAACTCTTTTGCTAATTTTCCTAATCCTGCCATTAACTCATTTGAGCAACTAGGTACAAATCTTGGTGTTATGATCGGTTTAACTCTTTCATATTTATTTGCAGTATTCTCTAACCATTTTCTTGTCTCAGTTAAAGATTGTTCTGTAGTCTCTATGTAAAAATCTGGAGAGTTTCTGTCCATATTTACTTTTCCAACTAAAGCACCTAAACCAGCTTTAGCTAACATATCCATTAACAACTCAGTTGCCTCTCTGTGGATTGTTCCAAAATGTATCGACCTAGTAGTTCCATTAGCCCATAATGCATGAACTATTTTTTCATATGCTCTTTTAGAATAATCTATATTAATATATTTTGCCTCCTCTGGGAAAGTGTATGTCTCTAACCAAGGCAATAACTCTTTATCTAATCCTAACCCTCTGTTTACAAATTGTGATGCATGTAGATGTGTATCTATAAATCCAGGTATTATAAGTTTTCCAGAATAATCAAATAACTCAGCATCTTTATGCTCAGCTGGTAACTCTTGATAAACTCCTACAGTTTTTCCATTTTCTACAACTACAAATCCATTTTCCATAGCTACATACTCACCAAATACTGGTGTATGGAATATATTCCCTTTATATACCTTTTTCATATTATTTTAGCCCCCTGTACTTTTTTATATATTCCCTGTTTTTATATTATACCATATAGGCTCTATATCTTCCTGCTCTCTTAATGGCGGGGTCAATACATATTTAACTGCTACTGCATCAGCATATCCAAGTCTTGAAATTTCATCTTGAATATCTCCTTTATTATTTACCAAAACTATTAAAATTAAAAGTGGCTCTAATAAGATTTTTAAACTATTAGAGCCATTTGTAATATTATATAATTTTTTTTCGTTAATATTAATTATTTCAATATTAATTTCTAATATTAAACTATACTACAAATTCTTTTATCAATTTGTCATTCATTAAAGTTTATAAGTCACTGTAAAATGATGCTCAAATCCTGTTGATTCATTATCATGCTTTGCTAACTTGTTCATTGATCCGTCTGACATATTCCTCATATCTTTTACATATTTTAAAGCGTATCCAAATGCAAAGTCTTTGTTATGCCAGAATAAACCGTTATACCACTGAAGTTCATCATCAGATTTTCCTTTATCCTTATCACTATCATATCCTTGATCCCAAGCATAACTCATAAATCCTTGATACGCAACAAATGATCCATTAGTAAATTTATATATAGGCTTCATCCAGCTAGTTTTAGCTAAATAACCATCCCATTCACCTTCTCTTGATGAATTAAAATCTTCTGCTACATATAATGAATAAACATTAAATGGCATAATTCCAAACCATGGAACTTTTACATCTGTTCCAATACCTAAACCTTTTGTATTTAAGTCTGAATCTCCTGCTTTCATATAACCTGCAACATACCACTCTTGAATTGGTCCCACTGATAATTTTTTATTTAATAGCCCATCAATAGACATTCTTGGATGTAATTCAGAGAAAAAATTCGTTTTCTTATGTGAAGTTTGGTCTCCACTATTTTCATTATATCCTGATTCAGAATCATCTAAGACATCATAAAAATCAATGTATCCCCAAATATCAAATATTCCTTTTCTTCCTCCAAATTTAGCCTGTAGGTACGTATCATTAATGTCTTCTCCGCCACCTTTTAGCCCTTCTGCACTAATTAAACTTAAATTTACCCACTTATTATCTCTTTCATGACCCGGTTCAAGAACTGGAACTTTCTTTTGTGTTTCTAATAACTCTGTTTTACTTACTTCTACTTCTGTCTTACTTATTTCAACCTCTTTTTTAGCTAGGTCATTTTCTGCTCTTAGTCTCTCTATTTCTGCTAAAAGTTCCTTTTTTGATGATTTTTCTGATACTTGTGCTAATGACATATTACTTATTGTGCAAATTGCAATTAATAATAATATTTTTTTTTTCATATTCTCCCCTTAATCATTTATAATTTACTTTGTCTATCTAATTGCATTATTTAGTTTTTTTATAAAATGTTCCCTCTAAAGGTAATTTAGTTCTGAATATTCCATCTAATTTATAATATGCCCCTTGTACTGCTGGTGCCGTAGGAATTGTTGTAATTTCTCCTACACCTTTTGCTCCATATGCTAATTGTTCAGTATTTTTTTCAATAATAATTGATTGAATTTCTGGCACTTCTGTTGCCCTGAATAACCCTAAAGTTCCAAATTTTTGTTTAGGTACACCATTTACTAAAGTAAAATCTTCAGTAAGAGCATATCCTAACCCCATTACTACTCCACCTTCAATTTGCCCTTCAACTGCTATAGGGTTTATTGCTCTTCCCACATCGTGAGCTGCTATTACCTTTTCTAATTTTCCCTCATCATTAAGAACAACTACTTGTGTAGCATATCCATAAGCAATATGCGATACAGGATTAACTTTATCTGAATCCATTTTGTCTGTTATACCTGAATATTCCCCTACAAACTGTTGTCCTTCTAAATCAGATAATTTTTTTCCTAATAAAGCATTAGCTAAATTCATTGCTGCAACTCTTACTGCTTCCCCACTAAATACAGTTTGTCTCGATGCTGTAGTTGTCCCTGAGTTTGGAGTTCTTTCTGTATTTGGTGCTTCAACAATAATATCTTTATAATGGATTCCAGTTGTTTCAGATACTATTTGAGTTGCAATAGTTGCAAATCCTTGTCCGATACATGCTGCAGATGATCTAATATTAGCTTTACCATTTTCAATAGAGATTATTGATCTTCCTATATCTGGAAGTCCTACTCCAATTCCTGCATTTTTCATTGCACATGCAATTCCTACATTTTTATTAGATTCAAATACCTCTTTAACAGCTTCTAATGTTTCAACTAAAGCAGTTCCTTCATCAGCTATTTGCCCATTAGGCAATACCATTCCTGGCTTAATAGCATTTCTATATCTAATTTCCCAAGGAGAGATCCCAACAAGTTTTGCAAGTTCATTTAAGTTAGATTCTGTTGCAAAGGCAGATTGAGTAACTCCGAATCCTCTAAATGCTCCACCTGGTGGATTATTTGTATATACAGCCGTTCCTAATACTTCAATATTGTGATAGTTATATGGTCCAGATGCATGAGTACAAGCTCTTTGTAAAACTGGTCCTCCTAAAGAAGCATATGCTCCTGTATCAGAAATGATATTGCATTTCATTGCTGTTAATATTCCATTTTCATCACAAGCAGTAGTCATTTCTATTTCCATAGCATGTCTCTTAGTAGTAACATTTATACTCTCTTGTCTTGATAATGTAACTTGAACTGGTCTCTTTATTAGGAAAGCTATTAGTCCTGCATGGTGCTGAACTGACATATCCTCTTTCCCTCCAAAACCTCCACCTACATATGAACTTGTTACTTTCACTTGGTGTGGTTCTAAACCTAGTAATCTAGAAACCTCTTTTTGCTCATCGTATATTGACTGTGACGATGTATATAAATGTACTCCATCTTCAGTTGGTATTGCAATTGCACTTTCAGGTTCAAGATAAGCATGCTCTGTAAATGGTGTTGTAAATGTATGTGTTACAACATGAGTTGATTTAGCTATTGCACCTTCAACATTTCCTCTTGATAATTTTTGTTGGAAAAGTATATTTCCTTTTTCATGAATTCTTGGTGCCCCTGGAGCCATAGCTTCTCTTGGTGAATTAATTGGTTGTAACTCTTCATATTCAACATCTACTGCAGCTTTTCCTGCTGCTAGAGCCTCTTTAGTATCTGCAACCACAAGTGCAACTGTGTCCCCTATATATCTTGTTATTTCTCCTACAGCTATTAATGCATCCCAATCAGATATAAATGCTAAGTGACCTATATTTCTATGTCCTGGAACATCTTCAGCTACTATGACATCAATAACACCTGTAACTGCTTTTGCTTTTGTTATATCTATTTTTTTAACAATTGCTCTTGCAAATTTACTTCTTACAGCTCCACCGTATGTCATTCCTTCAACTTTAAGATCTTCAGTGTACTCTGCAATACCTAAAGTTTTAGCTGATCCATCAACTCTTGGAATAGATTCTCCAATTTTTCCTGTAAATTCTTTAGTAGGGATATATCCTTCTCTTAGTGCTTTAGCTACTTTTAAAACAGCCTCAAATATCTTTACATATCCTGTACATCTACAAATGTTTCCTCTTAAAGCTTGTTTAATCTCTTCAACAGTTGGATTATTATTTACATCTAATAAACCTTTAGCACTGATAACCATTCCTGGTATACAAAATCCACATTGAACAGCACCTGCTTCAGAAAAAGCCCACTCGTATATTTTTCTCTCATTTTCTTCTATTCCATCAACTGTCATTATAGATTTTCCAACAACTTTTTCTGTTGTTAATAAGCAAGCTCTAAAAGCTTTTCCATCTAATAGAACCATACATGTTCCACAAGCTCCTTCAGAACAACCATTTTTCACCGATGTTATTTCTAAATCATCTCTTAAAAAAGTTAGTAAGTTAACCTTCTTTTCAGTTTCTATATTTTTACCATTTACCTTAAATGTAAACATTTTTCCTCCTACTTAATCCCTTTATAATAAATTAGTACCTCTTAATATCTAAAGCATTTTTTGGACATTTTGAAGTACATAGTCCACATCCAAAACATTTTTCTTTATTGAATATTGGCAATTTATTCTCTAATACAATTGCGTGATATGGGCATACTTTAACACAAATTCCACATCCTATGCATCCGTTTTTTAACTCAGGTAAATTTGTGACATAGTTAGCTTTATCTCTTCCAGCTGTTTTTTTAATAGTTAATCCTCTAATTTCATCTAAAGATGCATATCCGTGAGCATCCATCCACTCGTTAAGCTCTTTTACTATTCTTCCGTAAGCTTTTGGTCCTTCAATTATAGCTTGTGTACAAACTTGTACAGCTGTAGCTCCAGCCATTATAGCTTCTACCACATCTTTACCAGTAGATATTCCTCCTACTGCGAATACAGGAATATTTTTTACTCCTTTAGCTAATTCAAATACGTGTCTTAACATAATTGGTTTAATAGCTGGTCCTGACATCCATCCGTATCCTGCTGCAGAGCCCATATGAGGCATTCCTGTTTCAAGATCTATTGATAGACATGGTCCGTAAGAGTTCATCGCTACTAACCCGTCTGCTCCTGCTTCTTCTAATCTTCTAGCTGTTTCTGAAATATCAGGAATTCCTGGAGATATTTTCATGAAAACTGGCTTTTTAGTATGCTTTTTAGCTGCTGCTAAAGTTTCTAACATTGGAGTGATATCTCTTCCAACATAGTGAGCAGAGATTTCATATCCATCTGC
>JAGNZR010000010.1:19567-45653 GCA_017984315.1 Fusobacteriaceae bacterium
CAGGAATTCCTGGAGATATTTTCATGAAAACTGGCTTTTTAGTATGCTTTTTAGCTGCTGCTAAAGTTTCTAACATTGGAGTGATATCTCTTCCAACATAGTGAGCAGAGATTTCATATCCATCTGCGAATTTATCAACTAAAGGTACTACTTTTTCGATATCTGCTGCTACATATCCCATTCCAATGATTAAAGGTTCATTTGCTAATTTACATTTAGCATATTCATTTTCTACCCAATACTCAACTGAATGCTCTGACCATAACTCAGTGTTTAAGAAGTGCTTTCCATTGAAATCCTCCATACATGGTTTTGGTACATTTGCCGGTGCTGAAGATACAGTTTTTGCAACTACTCCTGCAGCTCCGTTTCTTACTGCCTCTACACAAGTCTCAGCATCCTTTGATGTTGGTCCTGCCCCTACTACTACAGGATTAGCATATTCTAATCCTGCGAAATTAACTTTTAAATTTGCCACTTTTTTCCCTCCGTATTTTTTTATTATCTTGTTATTTATTTTCTTCTTTTTTATTCCCTAATTCATTGAACAAAATATTCAGAATTATTGAAGTTATTGCCCCTAAAATTATTGCACTGTTAAATAATATTTTTACATCTTTCGATGCATTATTAAACATTTGAGGTACAGTAATTGGTATTAACGCCATTCCTAATGATATAGCAACTATCATTAAATTTTTATTATTAACATAATCTACTGCTCCTAATAATTTTATTCCATTTGCCACAACCATTCCAAACATTATAATTCCGGCTCCTCCCAGTACTGGCAAAGGAATTGCTGTTAGAACTGCAGTTGCTTTTGGAAATAATGTTATAATTATAAGTATTACTCCAGCAACACCACCAATTCTTCTATCATATTTTTTTGTTAGAGCAACCACTCCAACGTTTTGTCCAAATATAGCTTGAGGATATGAGTTAAATAAACCAGCTATAGTAGAACATAATCCGTGTCCTCTTAATACCTGAACCATTCTTTCCTCTGATTTAACATTACAAATATTAGAAAGAGTAATGTGGTTTCCAACTGCATCAATCATAATTGTTAATTGAACTAATATCATTGAAAGAATTGCTGTTAATTGAAACTTAGGCATTCCGAAGTAAAATGGTGTATTAAAACTAAATACTTTAGCAGACACCACATTTGAAAAATTAACCATTCCAAACGTAGACGCTACTACTGTTCCTACAAACAGCCCAATAAGAATAGCAATATTACCTAAAAACCCTTTTGACATTTTCTGAATTACAACTATAATAAGAAACGTTAATAATGCCAATAAAATTTTATCTGGTGAAGCGAAATCTGGAGCCGATGGATTTCCACCACCTATCCATTTTAGAGCTGTGGGAACTAATGAAAGTCCCATTGATGTAACTACTACCCCTGATACTAACAAAGGAAAAAATCTTAAAATTTTTCCTATTATTGGTGCAGCTAACATAATAAATATACCTGAAGCGATTGTAGCACCAAATATAACTGTGGCCCCTTCATATGCATTTCCACTTGCTGCATAAGTGATCGCTATTGCCGTTAAAGCTGAAACACATTTAAAAGAAACTCCTTCTAACATTGGAAGCTTTGCCCCAAACATATTCCCTATTCCCATTGACTGAATAATTGAACCTATTCCACTTACCATTAATGTTGCACTAATCAAAAACTGTGTATCTTCTGGTGATAATTTTAATGCACCTGCTATTATCATTGGAACTGCCATTGCACCTGCACATAAAGCAGCAATATGTTGTATTCCATCAAAAATTAATTTTCCAGCCGATTCCTCTTTTAGGACTTTTTCCGTCATTACTCTTTCTCTCCCTTAACTATATTTTATTTTTTAAATCCCGTATTCTTTGGATTTTGTAAAAAATTATATCTCTAAATATTTATTTAGAAAATCTTTCCCACATTTTTTTAGATACTTCTCTTGATTTCTCTAACACTTTTTTCTCATTTACTGTTAAAAGCTCTCTATCTTTCATTATAACTTTACCATTACAGATTGTTGTAACAATTGATCTTCCAGACATACCAAATACAATGTGTCCGTTATAGTTTGAACCGTTTAATTCTGTATGAGGAATATAGTCTGAAATAGCTATATCAGCTTTTGCTCCAGCTTTTAATATCCCTGTTTCACAACCAAACTGTTTTTTAATAATCTCTCTGTTGTTTCTGAATAACATAAGTGGTGCTTCCATCCATGCAACTGTTGGATCACGTAAGTGGTGCTTATGGATTATATTAGCAACTTTTAAAGATTCAAGCATATCTGCTGTATATCCATCTGTTCCTAACCCAACTTTTATCCCTTTTTTTATCATATGTATTGCTGGAGAACATCCTACAGCATTTCCCATATTTGATTCAGGGTTGTGTACTACATTACATTTAGAGTCTCTTAAAATATTTAGTTCATGCTCATTTACATGGATGCAGTGAACTGCTATTGTGTTTTCTCTAAAAATACCATAGTCGTTTAATCTCTCAACAACTCTTTTACCATATAATTTTAATGAATCAGTTAAATCTGTATATCCTTCAGCTGTATGAACGTGGTAACCTGCGTTAACCCCTTCCATGGCTTTTTGACATTTAGATAAAGTTTGATTAGATAAAGTAAATGCTGCATGAAGTCCAAACATTCCTTTTATCATGTCAGAGTTTTTAGCTTCTGCCCATTTTATGAAATCTATATTTTCTTTTATACCTTCATCAGTAATTGCTACACCATCTCTATCAGACACTTCATAGCATAAAGATGTTCTAAGTCCTAACTCTTCTGCTACTCCAGCAATCTCTTTTAGACTTCCAGTGATATGGTATGGTGATGCATGGTGATCGATTACAGTAGTTACTCCATTCTTAATACACTCCATATATGTAGCGTATGCCGAGTATTTAGTATCTTCTAAACCTAATTTTTTATCAACTTTCCACCATAGATTTTCTAATATTTGATCAAAATTTTGAGTTGGTCCTGTTACAGCCATCCCTCTTGCAAAGCTTGAGTAGATATGCATATGAGTATTGATTAACCCTGGCATTATTACTCCCTCTTTTGCATCGATAAATTCAGCATTAGGATATGATGCTTTTAAATCAGCAAAATTTCCAACTGCTACAATTTTATCATTTTCAATAACAACTGCACCATTTTCTATATACGGATTGTTGTCATCTTGAGTTAAAACTCTCCCGTTTCCAATTATAAACATTGGCTCCTCCTAAAACATTGTTTTTTTAATTATTTTCTTCTTATAACATGCCCTGGAGCTACTTCTTTAAACTCTTTATTATCTATTATTGGAGTTCCATTTACTATTACATAATCTATTCCAACTGGGAATTGAGTAGGATTTACATAATCTCCTTTATCTGTTATTGTTTCTAAATCAAATATTGTGATATCTGCAAAATTTCCAACTTTTAGCTCCCCTCTATTTTTGATTCCAATAGCTGTAGCTGCTTTTTTAGTCATTTTATAAATTGCTTCTTCTAATTTTAATACTGGATTCTCTCTTACATATCTTCCTATTACTCTAGGGAATGATCCATATGCTCTTGGGTGTGGTTTTCCTTTTGCTAAAAGTGCATCTGTACACACATTTATTTCAGGTCTTTTTAAGAACCCTATAATATGTTCTTCAAGTCCATAAAAATCAACCATTCCTACTGCATTTTCCTCTTCTAATAAGATGTTTAATAATGCATCTATTGAATCTGTTCCTCTCATTTCACCTAGTTCAACAAGATTTTTTCCCACTGCATCTGCATTTTTTTCAGTTACTACTGAAGTTACAAATATTTGATCATCTCCAGCAAACTCCATGAAATTGTCCCATCCATAGATTCCGTTTACTATATCATGTCTCATTCTAGCTCTGTCTTCAGGATTAGCTAATCTCTCCATCAATTTGTCTGTTCCACCAGCATGTGCCCATGGTGGTAAACATGCTCCAAGCATTGTAGAACCAGCAGCATATGGGTATTGGTCACAAGAAACTCTTATCCCATCTTTTTGCGCCTGCTCTAATAACTCAACAACTTCTGGAATATATTTCCAGTTTTGCTTTCCACAAACTTTGAAGTGAGAGAAATGAATTTTACATCCAGATTTTTTTCCAATCTCTATAACCTCTTTCATTGATTCAAGAATTGTATCAGCTTCTGATCTTTGGTGAATTACTAACTCTCCATCATATTCTGCTACAACTTTACACATCTCTATTAACTCATTTGTTTCTGAATATGCGCATGGGATATAGATTAAACCTGTTGAAAGTCCAAAAGCTCCTGCTTCCATCTCTCTTCTTGTTATTTCACACATCTTTTGAATCTCTTCATCAGTTGCAGCCCTTCCTTCAAGTCCCATCGCTTCCATTCTTATGTTTCCATGAGGTACTAAACAAGTGTAGTTTAAACCAACTGTTGCTTTTTCCATCTGATTTAAATACCCTTCAGTTGTCTTGTAAGTCCAATCTACTGTATCAGATACTCCATCTAATCCTGCTAAATTCTTTCTCCAAGATGAGATAAACTCAACTGGCAGTGGGGCCATTCCAATTCCGTCTTGTCCTAATACTTCTGTTGTGATACCTTGTCTTGCTTTTACTTCATTATACGGAGTTTCTAGAATTTTTAAATCTGAGTGTGAGTGAGAATCTATAAACCCTGGGGCTACTACTAGCCCCTTAGCATCTATAACTCTATCAACATTATCAGTTTCTACTTTAGCACCTAACTGAGCGATTTTTTCATTCTCAATTAAAAGTTCACCTATATATGGAGTTGTATTATTTCCATCAACAATAAGACCATTTTTTATTAAAATCTTCATGTTTAATACTCCTTTTTATTAATAATATTCTAATTTAAATTATTTATTGAAAACTGCTTTTAAGATTCCGTAGTATCCTGCAGCACCTTTTCTTAATTGTTCTATTTCAATGTGCTCATCTATTTTGTGTGCTAATATCTCTGTAGATGGTCCAAATCCTATAGTTTGAATTCCTGCCTCTCCTGCATAGTGAGATCCATTTGTACAGAATGAATATTGAGTTACATTATAGTTTATTCCTGCTTCTGTTAACCCTTTCATAGCCATTTGAACGAATTCATCTTTCTCTGAATAGTGCCATCCTGGGAAGAATCTTTCTCCTTCAATGAATTCACCAGTGTAACACTTCTCTTTTCCGTAAGCGTAAGTAACTGTAGCTTTTAACTCAGCATCTTCAGCCATTAATCTATCTAAAACCTCTTGTATTGGCTTTAATACAGACTCTTTTGTTTCTCCAACTAATAATCTTCTATCATAAGTTGCTCTACATCCTGATGGAACAACTGATGATCCTGGGTATGGAGATGATTTAATATCAGTTAATTCTAAGATACCTAACCCTAAGCTTCCTGTTGGTGGAACTAACTTCTCTATCTCTAATATTATTTTTGCCATTTTCTTAACAGCGTTTATTCCTTCATGTGGATTAGCTGAGTGAGCTGGTTTACCGAAAGTTTCGATAACTATCTCTCCTCTTCCTCTTTGTCCTATTTTAAGGTTTAACTCAGAAGTCTCTCCTATTACTACATAATCAGGTTTAACATTTTTAGAGATCTCTCTTGCTGCTACTCCTTCAAATATCTCTTCGTGAACTACTCCAGCTACATAGATCTCTCCTGCGAAATCTTTTTTGCAATCTTCTGCGAAGAAAGCACAAGCTGCCATAAATGTTGCATCTGGACCTTTCATATCAGAAGTTCCTCTTCCATATAACTTACCGTCAACTATTTCTGCTTTGAATGGATCTTGAGTCCATTTTTCTCTTGTTCCTTCTGGGATTGTTACTGTATCGATATGTCCATCAAACAAGATTTTCTTTCCTGGTTTATTTCCTTTAATACATCCGATAACGTTTCCGTATTTATCAAAAGTAACTGAATCATAACCTAAAGCTAACAGGTTTTTCTCTATAACTTTAGCAACTCCCTCTTCCTCACCTGAGAATGATTGTTGTTGAATCATCTCTTGTAATAATTTTATAAGCTTAGCTTCTCTTTCTGGTGTTAACATAGTTTTTGAATTCATTTCTCTCTCCTTCGTATTTACCTTATTTATATACTTTTAAACACACTAACGAGCAGTGCAACTACTTTGCACTCCTCATTAGATGTTGTTATCAAATTTTGCAATACTTTCAATTAATTTCAGAAATTAATCTCTTGTATATCCACCTTCCCAAACTATTTCTCTATATTTCTTAGGATCTGTATCCCCCTCTGTTGAGAACACTAATACTTTTGAAGTTTCATTTAATCCTAAAGATTCTTTTAAATCTTTATATTGTGAGTTAGTCATCATTTCATATACTAATCCTGTTGTAACTGCTCCAGACTCTCCAGAGATTACTTGAGTATCTCCTTTTAATGGATTTCCTAACACTCTCATCCCATTTGCTGCTACCCAGTCAGGACAAGATACAAATGTATCAGAGTAAGTTTTTAAGATTTCCCAAGAGATTATGTTTGGCTCTCCACATGCTAGTCCTGCCATTATTGTTGCCATATCTCCACCAACATTGTGAGGTTTTCCATCTTTTGCTACTGCTGATTTATATAAGCAGTCTGCTAAGTTTGCTTCTACTATTACAGTTTTTACATCTGTTCCAAATGTATTTGCTATTACTCCTTGAACTCCTCCAGCAAGGGATCCTACCCCAGCTTGTACAAATACGTGAGTTGGTTTATCTACTCCGTATCCTTTTAATTGTTCTACTGCTTCTAAAGCCATTGTTCCATACCCTTGCATAATCCATGTAGGAATCTCTGTATACCCTTCCCACGCTGTATCTTGAACTACTAGTCCATTGTTAGCTGCTGCATTTTTAGCTGCAAGTCTTACTGCATCATCATAGTTCATATCTGTTATAGAAGCTTCTGCTCCCTCATTTTTTATCATTTGTAATCTAAATTCTGATGATCCTTTTGGCATATATACTACTGATTTTTGTCCAAGTCTGTTAGCTGTCCAAGCTACTCCTCTTCCGTGGTTTCCATCAGTTGCTGTATAGAATGTTATCTCTCCTATTTTAGCTTTTACTTCTGGCTTGATTAACTCTGCATATCCTAATTCAGAAATATCTTTTCCTAATCTTTGTGCCATATATTTTCCCATTGAGTATGATCCACCTAATACTTTAAATGCATTTAACCCAAATCTGTATGATTCATCCTTTAAATATAATCCACCTATTCCTATTTTTTTAGCTAACACATCTAATTTTACTAATGGAGTCTCTGTATACTCAGGAAAGCTCTCATGGAACTTCTTAGCTTTCGTCACCTCTTCTACTGATAAGATATCTGCGCAATTTTTAATTGCTGATTTTGGTAATTGGTTTTTTTCCCATTTAATGAATTTATCCATATTACTCGCCTCCAAATTTAATTTTTATTATTTACAACATAATTATACTATATTGAGTCAAGGTAAACAAATTTTTTTTCAGTATTTTTTGTTCTAAAAAAAAACACATCATTTTGTGAATGATGTGTTTTTACTTTTTTATTATTATTTTGATATTGTTTTTTTTCTGTTTTTTAATCAAAAATTCCTTTTTATCACGAATTTTTTATCTTATCAAGGGCCTTTTTATCTATTTGATAATTTTCAATTTTTCTATACAAAGTTGCTATCCCTATCCCTAATTTTTTTGCAGCTTTTTGTTTTCCTTCAGTTTCTACACCATATTGGATCAATGCTGCTATTATCTCTTCCCTCTCAATCTCAGTTATTTTTCTAATTTTTCTGTTCTTTTTATCATAATAATCATCTTTAAATCTTATTTTTTCAGGAATACTTTCAAATTCTATTATCCCATTGTTCTTAGTAAATTCAACGAGGAGTTTTACAACAGCTTCTAACTCTTTCCAGTTTCCAGGCCATTCATTTTCAATAAGAGCTTTCTTTGCTTTATCTTCTATATCTAATATAGTTTTATTCTGTAACTCAGCATTTTTCTCTATTAAATAATTGATAATATCTTCCATATCATCTTTTCTATATCTTAAACTTGGAATTTCTACTATATTAGTATTCATCTCATAATATAAATTTTCTAAAAACTTATTATTTTTAACTTCATCTAAAAGGTTTATCTTAGTAGCAACTATAATCCTAACATCTAAAACTATCACTTTAGCACTATTAACAGGACTAATTTTAGAATTTTTTATGAAATAAAGTAATTTTTTTTGTAAATTTATTGGCAAATACTCGATTTCATCTATAAATAACGTTCCACCATCAACACTTTCTAAAAGTCCAACATGTAAATTTTCATTTATATCATTTCCAAAAAGTTTTTCTTCTAATTTTTCTTCACTTTCATCTCTGCAGTTTATACTTACATATCTTTCACTGCTTCTATCGGAGATATTATGAATAAGTTTGGCAATCATCTCTTTATCTGTTCCCATTTCCCCTTTTATAATCACCGGAGAGTTTAAACTAGATATTTTTTGTATTTTTCCATTTAGTTCTAAAATAACTTTAGATTTTCCAAGCAATAAACCATCTGATAATTTCGAATAATTTTTTCTATCTATTTGCTTAAAAATAATATAACTCTTTCCATTATCCGCACCATAAACAGCCCCTTCTACATCCACATTTACTCCTGACACCGAAAGTTCATATTTATCCTGTCCTACAGTTGTCATATTTACTTTTTTTCCCATAAGGTCTTTTACATTTTGAAAAGTAACATGAGCAGATCTATTATAATCTAATATTATCCCCTTTTCACTCAATACAATTACTGCTCTAGACATTTTTAAAAACAGTTCATGATAAAGATCAAAATAGTCATCTTGAAAAATTTTCGTTCCAATAATTTTACTGAAATTCTTTAAAAAATCAGTATAACTATCTATTTTACTTAAAATTTCCCCTCTTACTTTTTCATTAAAACTTAAAATTCCAACAACTGCAACTACCTCTTTTTTTATAAAAATAGGAGTAGCAATAATTATTTTTTTCATACACTGACTTGAATTAAAACAACCACGGCATTCTTTATTATTTGTAGGATTTTCAATTATGACAATATCTTTGTCTGTTATAGCTTTTTCATAAATATATTCCGATATTTTTTTCCCAATCTTATTTTTATAAATTCCAGTTGCTGCTAATCTTATTCCAGATGTGTCAACTAAATCTATATCGACCCCTAAAATATTAGATAAGGATTCTATTAAATTAATAAACTCTTCACTCATCATAAATTATCCCCCTATTTGATTCATACTCTTTTTTATTGAATTTTGGCTGTCAAAAACATTTTTTTCATTTTTATTATATAAAGCAGAAAGTATTATTTCTTCTTTCTCCTCTAAAGAGATATCCCTTCTCATAACCTCTTTTAAGTTAAGAGATTCTTCAGAACTTAGGCATGTTTTCAGTTCCATTGTTGAAGTAATCCTTACTCTATTACAACTTCCACAAAAACACTCACTCATAGGATTTATGAAGCCTATTCTTCCTTTGGCACCTTTTATCTGATAATACTTACTTGTTCCTTCAAATGCATACAAATTTTCCATTTCATATTTTTTTGAAATAATATTTACAATCTCATCTCCAGTAAAACCTTCCAATCCTTTTCCATACCCTATAGGCATAATCTCTATGAATCTAACATCTATTTTTTCATCAATAGTTAGTGCCGCCAAATTTTGAATCGACCCTTCACTTTGAATTTTTGTGATAACAGCATTGACTTTTACAGGGATACACAACTCTATACTCTTTCTTATACTATTTAAAACTTTATTTACATCACCGCCACGTGTTAAAACTCTATACTCTTCTGGTGATAAAGTATCTAAACTTATATTTACTCTGTTTAGTCCAGCTTTTTTTAAATCTTCTAATTTTTCCTCTAACTCTAACCCATTAGTAGTAAGACATATCTCCTGAATCTCTGGTATTTTTGATATCTCCTGTATTATTTCTAACAGATCTTTTCTTAACAAAGGTTCTCCACCTGTTAATCTAATTTTTTTTACACCTATTTTTGAAAAAATTTTAGAAATTTGAACTATTTCATCTTTTGTTAGTTCCTCTGCTTTTTTTTCTTGGCATCGCTGCTCATCAGAGCACTTTTCTTTCCAATCAGGCATGCAGTACAAACATCTTATATTACATTTTTCCGTTAGAGAAATTCTTAAATAATCTATCTCTCTTCCAAATTTATCTTTCATAGCAACCTCTTTATTTTTTTTTATTTTTTTTTATTTTTTTTTTATTATTTTCTTGCACAATCTTGTGACCCTTTTATTATTAAATCTATCCCATGAGTTACCGTATCCACTATATATTCTAATGACTCCTTCACAGCTTTAGGACTTCCTGGAAGATTAATTATTAAAGAGTTCCCTTTTATTCCCGAAACTCCCCTTGAAAGCATAGCTCTTTTAGTTATTGTCATAGAATAAGCTCTAATAGCTTCAGAAATCCCCGGCACCTCTTTTTCAATGACTTTTTTTGTAGCTTCTGGAGTATTATCTCTGTGAGAAAAACCAGTTCCCCCTGTTGTAATTATAAGATTAATATTTCTATCTTTCACTAATTTTTCTAAAGTCTCTATTATACAATCATAGTCATCAGGGATTAAAATTTTATCAGAAACATCAAAATTATTTTCTAATAATATTTTTTCTATAACTCCAGTACTAATATCCTCTCTCTCTCCAGCATACCCTTTATCACTTAAACACACTATTGCTGCAGTGTACATTTTTTCCCTCCATTTTGTACAATAATTAAACTATATCGTTATAAATTATATTATCAATTTTATATTTTCCCATATTGATACTTACTACATTATATATTATATTTCAAAAAAAAAAAAGAGAATTTTAGTATAATCCCCTTAAAGTAGACAGATAATAAAAAGAAGATGTATAATATCTTAGTTATCTAGAAAACTTTAAGGGGGTTTTTTAATTGGCAAATAATAAATACACTAAAGAAATCAAAATAGAAGTCGCAAAAATGAGAATAGAAGGATGCTCAATTCCGTATATTAGAAATACTATGGGACTAAAATCAGATGCCCAAGTCA
This sequence comes from Fusobacteriaceae bacterium, assembly GCA_017984315.1. Lineage (GTDB taxonomy): Bacteria > Fusobacteriota > Fusobacteriia > Fusobacteriales > Fusobacteriaceae > JAGNZR01. The sequence goes on from JAGNZR010000010.1 coordinate 30,728, forward strand.
TAAGGTGGACAAAAAAATATTTAGAAATAGGAGAAACAGCCTTTGATATTGAGTTAAGAGGTAAAAAATCAGGAGCAGGAAAGGGAAGACCTAAGACAAATTTTTCTTCCCTAGAAGAAGAAAATAAATATCTAAGAATGGAGAATGAATATCTAAAAAAGTTACGAGCCTTGCAGAAGAAAAACATAAAAATAAATAAGTATGAAATTATTTATCAAATGAAAAAATCATACTCAATTTCACATTTATGTAAAACTGCAAGGCTACAGAGAAGTGGTTATTATTCGTGGTTAAATAGACAAAATAAAATTAGTATCAATGGACAAATTAATACTCAAGTTTCTGAATTAATTTTAAAGGCTTACAAAGAATCTAAAGGCACGTATGGTATCGAGCGCCTATACCTTTATGTTAATAAAAATATGTCTATACCAATTAATCGCAAGAGAATACAGAGATTAAAATCAATATTAGGTTTAAAATCAATAATTAGGAAAAAATTTTACTACAGAAAATACAATCCGGCTAAAATATGTAGCAATACTTTAAATCGAGAGTTTCAAGCCAAAAAACCATTAGAAAAACTATGTATGGATACAACGTATATTCCAGTAAATAATTGTAATAGTAGATTTATCTATATGAATGCAGTTAAAGATTTATATAATGGAGAGATCATAGCTTATGATCTAAGTTTGAAAAATGATGTATCATTAGTTAATTCAACACTTTCAAAGCTTTTTAAACTTCCTATAGAAAAAGGGTGTATTATTCATACAGATCAGGGAAGCACATATTCAAGAGTTGCATACTGTGAAGAATTAAAAGAAAAAAACTTTAATGTATCCATGTCTAGACGTGGTAATTGTTGGGATAACGCCCCAATAGAATCTTTTTTTAGTCATTTTAAATCAGAATCGATTTATATAACAGAAACTAAAGAATTTGAATCTTTAATTTCTGAAATTCATGAGTATATACATTTTTATAATAATAAAAGAATTCAAAAAAAATTAAATGGTCTTAGCCCTGTAGAATACAGAACTAAGACCGCTTAAAATACTCTTTTTATTTAATTGTCCACTTGACAGGGTATAGACTATTTTATCAAAATGATATAATCTCTTTTCTTTTTTATTTTATTATAAAGAAAATATAAGTTATGCTAACTAACATAAATATAATATCTTCTTTTCCAAAGCCATACTCTCTAAATCTAGTTTTCATACTTTTTATACTATACCCTTTTATCTCCATTGCATTGGCTAACTCTTCAGAACGGCTGATGGCAGAATTGAAAAGAGGTATCAATATATGCCCATAAAATTTAATTTTTTCTATTTTTCCTAACTCCTCTATATCCCATCCTTTTGAGGCTTGTGCATTTTTTATCCTTTCACTCTCTTCAAAAAAAGTAGGGATAAATCTAAGTGCTATAGAGAGTACCAGAGCAACTTCTTGAATAGGTACTCCTACTAGTTTTAAAGGAAACATTATATCCTCTAAACCGTGGGTTATTTGAATAGCCGTTGTAGTTAAAATCAACAAACTTGCCATCCCTATTAAAATAAAAAATCTAAAAAGTGCAATTAAACTATTTTCAATAGCTAAATCATATATTTTTATAAATTTTAATTCAAATAGAACCCTTCCCCCATGTGTAAATACAAGTTGAATCAACAATACCCAGATAAGTAAAACTAATAAGGGGGCGATACTAGCTATAAATTTTTTCAATTTTATTTTTGCAATCCCTATAAACAGTAGTAGCAAAGCTGAACTTAAAACTAATATTTCTAATTTTGGTATAAAAATAACAAATAGTGAAACAACTGAAAAAACTAATATTTTAAGTATAGGATTTACTTTATGAAAAAATGTTATCTCTTTTAAATAATTTCCAAGTATCTTTTTACTCTCCACTTTTGCACCTCATATACTCATGCTTTAATATAGCTATTGCCTCAGCTTTTGTATTTACAAGCTCTTCATTGCCTTTCAATAAATTATTTTTATACAAAACATCTATATAATGGGGGACAAATTTATAATCCTTATTGAACTCATCTATCTGTTTTAACAATTGGTTCTTTTTCCCATCAAACTTTATTTTACCTTTTTCCATTAAAATAACTCTATTTATCTCTCCCCAAATTGCATCTAAATCATGGGAAACTATTATAATAGTAACTCCCCTGCTATTTAGCAATTTAAGACTTTCTAATAGTGCAGTTTTATTTTCATAATCAAGACCTATTGTAGGCTCATCTAAAACTAATATTTGTGGGGACATTATAACAACACTGGCTATAGCAACTCTTCTTTTTTCTCCACCTGATAGTCCTCTGTAGTTCCTTCTAAAAATACACTCATCTAACCTAAAAATATGCTTTATATTTTCCAACTCTTTTTCTATTATTTTATCATCAACTTTGAATTTTTTTGGTGCAAATAAAAGATCATCTAAAACTGTATCTGAAAAAAGTTGTTCATCAGGAAATTGAAATACTATTCCAACTTTTTTTCTTAACTCTTTCAAGTTTTTACTTTTTTTATCAATTAGGGTATCTAGAACCATAACTTTACCACTATCAGGTCTTAAAATACCATTTAAGTGCTTTAGAAGTGTTGATTTACCACTACCAGAATGCCCTATAACCCCTATAAACTCCCCTCTTTTTACAGTTAAATTTATACCCTCTAGGCATTTTTCATTATCTGAATAAGAGAAAAATAGGTTTTCTATTTCAATTTGTTCAGCCAATTTTCTACACTCTCCTCAGAATTTTCAATTTTCTCCATTTTCTTTAATTCATCAGCCACTTCATAGTAAAAAGGTTTTTGCAGCATATGCTTTTTACACAATTCACCATTTTTAAAAAGCTCTCTAGGAGAAAGATCAACAGCTACTCTCCCACTTTCTAAAACTATAACTCTATCGGTTTCTAATAAATCCTGAGCGTCATGTGTTATATGTATAATTGTATGATCTTTTTTTATAACATTTAACATCTCTCTAACTATTTTTTTTGAATGTACATCTAACATCGATGTCACTTCATCTAATATTAGTACCTCAGGATTGAAAATTAAAACCCCTGCAATTGCTACCATCTGTTTTTGGCCACCTGACAATTCAGAAGGATTTTTTTCCAAAATATCTAACAAATCAAATTTTTCCGCTATCCAATATACTCTCTCTTTAATCTCGCTTCTAATCACACCTCTATTTTCAAGTGAAAATGCTAAATCATCTATTACCGTATTCCCTATTATCTGATTATTTGGATTTTGAAATACTAAAGAGACTTTCTCTCTTATACTTGTCATAATTTTAAATTTATACTCTTTATCTAAATAAAATATTTTCCCGCTATCTGCTATTTCAAGTCCAACTAGTAACCTACTTAAAGTAGATTTTCCACTACCATTTTTTCCGGCTATGCCTAAAAACTCTCCTTTTTTAAGTTCAAAAGAGAGGTCATCAATTACATTCTTTTCTTCGTATTTTAGAGACAAGTTTTCTATTTTTAATATACTCTCCATACTTCTCCTTTTATTTCACTAAATAACGCTCTTTCAATTTTTTATGTATTAGATAGTAAACAACAGACTGAACAGCACCTTTAAATAAATTGAAACTTCCATAATAGTAAATTATGTATTTAAAATAAGAGCTATCGCCTTTTGCCATCATCTCTAATATAAAATCCATTTTGAAAAGTTTTGCGTAAAATGGAGTTATAAAGTAATAATTTCCTACTAACATAACAAAAGTCATTAATAGTATACCACTTAATAGTGAAATTATAATCATTTTTGTTTTATTATATAAAAAAATAATTGGTAAAACATAACACAATGTTGCTACAAAATTCGTTATCTCTCCTATTCCTGCACTCTGTGTTGATGTAATAACTGTATGCAATAATATTTTTATAAAAGCCACGCCTATTGCTACACTTACTCCTCCAACTAATCCAGAAAAAAGAACAACTATATCTGATATATCAAATTTCAGCCATGGAGCTAAAGGAAAAGGAATAACAAACAGCATAACAATAAATGCTAAAGCTCCAAAAACTCCCACTAAAGCCATTTTTTTTGTTTTATGCATTTCAAAATACCTCACTTTTTTTATTTTTATCTACATCATACTCTACCTTCCTTCTATTTTCAATATGTATTTTCATAATACAAAATATTGAAAATTACTGTATATTATGCAACTTATTGTTATTTTTTATGTCAATTTTATTTTTCTATACTATAAGTGTACACTTTTTTTATAATAGTGTTTGTTTTTTTTGGAAATTATTGTTTAATTTATTTTCATATGTTATACTCCCTCTATCATTGAATATTTTTAGAATATTCAGCATTTTTAAGGGGGAAATTTTATTATGAAAAAAATAGCACTATTAGTAGCTTCATTACTATTAGTTAGTAACGTTGCTTCTGCAGCTGTGACTAAAAATTCATCTAAATCTGAAATTTTAGCTGAAAACCAAAAATTAAAGGCTGAGCTTGAAGCTTTAAAAGCACAATACTCTACTTCTAAAACTGAAACTGAGACTGTTAAAGCTGAAAACGAAACTGTTAAAGCTGAATTAGCTGAGACTCAAAAAAAGTTCCTGTAGTTGAGCCAGGGCATGAAAACGATTGGAGTCAAGTTAACTTTAACTTAATCAGTGGAAACAATATGCGTGGGTTTGGGCATACTAAAGATGATACTTATGGTGAAATTGAAATTATGGGAAGAAAGGGTATCTTTGATATGTACGGTTATATCGATTTCTCTGACGTTATGCACTCTGAATCTTCAGATTTAAACAATGATGAGAAAGAGGAAGCTAACTTCTTCACTGAGATACAACCAAGAATCTCTTTAAACGGGTTATTTGATAAAGATTTATCAATAGGTCCTGTTACTGAGTGGTATTTAGCTGGTTACATTGAAGCTGGAGATGCTGGTTTATGGACTAACGGTATCGGTATCGGTTCTGATGTAATGGTTCCATGGTTAGGAAAAGTTGGCGTAAATGCTTATGCATTATATTCTGAAGAGGATTTCGGTTCATCTAGAGAGAATGATTGGAACGGTTACTTAGTAAAAACTAACTGGTTCAAACCTTTATACTTCTTTGAGGGAGGTTCATTCTTAGCATACCAAGGTTACATGAACTACATGTGGGATGCTGGATATGAGCAAGAGGATAACAACAGATCTAATGATGAGTATCAATGGTTCAACGGAATATCGTGGATTTTCCAAGATTTTGCACTACAATATGGTTTAAAATATGCTAAAGATATGTGTAATGTTGATAACTCTGGTGACAACGATTCTGAAGGGTTTGAGCACTACTTCATCGTTACATACAAGTTCTAGTAATAAATTTCAAAGAGGAGAAAGATTCTCCTCTTTTTTAATAAAATATTTTAATTATTCATCAATTATATTCATTCTTTAAAATAACTTTAAAATTTTATATAATTGTGCTATAATTATATGCAGATTATTATTATTGTAAAGCAAATAACATTTATTATATTTTTATTTAACTGTGTTATTAGCTTGTAGCTAGGAGGAAAAATGAAAATTGGTAATTTAGAAATACAAGTTCCTATCATTCAAGGTGGAATGGCAATAAGGGCATCTATGTCTAATTTGGCTGCTGCTGTTGCTAATGAAGGTGGTGTAGGGTGTATTGCCGGAACTGCAATCCCTTTAGAAGAACTTAGAAGTGAAATAGAAAAAGCAAAAAAACTTATTGTTAATAAAGGTGGAGCATTAGCTGTTAACATTATGTTCGCTGCTACAGACTTTGTTGGAGCTGTTCAAACTTCAATCGATGCTGGTGTGGATATAATTATAACTGGTGCTGGTTTCTCTAGAGATATTTATGATATGGTAAAAGGAACAAATGTTAAAGTTTTCCCTATAGTTTCTTCTGCTAAATTAGCTAAATTAGCTGTAAAACTAGGAGCTGACGCTATTGTTGTTGAAGGAGGGAATGCTGGTGGACACCTTGGAACTGAGCTGGATTCTTGGGATATAGTTGCTGATGTAAGAGCTGCTGTTCCTGCTGAAATCCCTGTCTTTGGTGCTGGTGGTGTTATCACTCCAGAAGATGGAAAAAGAATGCTTGCTCTTGGTGCTGATGGTATCCAGATGGGTAGTAGATTTATTGCTTCTAAAGAGTGTGAAGTACATGAAGCTTTTAAGCAGATGTATCTTGATGCTAAAGAGGGGGATGTTGTTAAAATTATGAGTTCTGCTGGACTGCCAGCTAACGCTATAAGAAACGATATAGTTGATAAAATCATAGCTCAATCACCTGAGATTTTACCAAAAACATGTACTAATTGTCTGAAACACTGCACTCACACTTTCTGTGTCAGCCAAAGATTGATTATAGGACATGATGGTGATTGTAAAGAAGGGTTAGTTTTTGCAGGTAGAGATGCTTGGAAGATTGATTCTATCAAGAGCGTTAAAGAAATTATGGATGATTTTAAAAAGATATTTTAGGAGGATTTTTTAACTATGCAAAACAATAAAATTTGTAAACTACTAGGAATTAAATACCCTATTATTCAAGGGGCTATGGCTTGGATTTCTGAAGGAAACCTTGCTGGGCATGTTTCAAAAGCTGGAGGACTTGGAATTATTGCTGGTGGTGGAATGCCGCCTGAAATTTTAAGAGAGAATATAAAAAAAGCTAAATCAATTACTTCTAACCATTTCGGTGTTAACCTTATGTTAATGATGCCTAATGTTGAAGAGCATATTGACATCTGTATCGAAGAGAAAGTTGCAGTTGTTACTACAGGAGCTGGAAACCCTGGTCCTTTCATGGAGAAATTAAAATCTGCCGGAATTATTGTTATTCCTGTTGTTGCATCTGTTGCTCTTGCAAAAAGAATGGAAAAAATAGGGGCTGACGCTGTTATAGCTGAAGGATTAGAAGGTGGAGGACATATCGGTGAAATTACTACTATGGCTCTTTTACCTCAAGTAGTTAGTGCTGTTTCTATCCCTGTTATTGGGGCTGGAGGAGTTGCAAGTGGAAAACAGTTTTTAGCAATGCTTGCTATGGGAGCTGAAGCTATCCAAGCTGGTACTATCTTTTTAACTGCAGATGAGTGCATAACTCATGAAAACTATAAAGAGGTTATTTTAAAAGCTAAAGACAGATCAACTGTAGTTACTGGTAACTTCACTGGGCATCCAGTTAGAATTATTGAAAATAAATTTGCTAAAGAGATGTTAGAAAGAGAAAAAGCTGGAGCTCCTAAAGAGGAGATTGAAGCTATGGGTGTTGGAAAATTAAGACTTGCTGTTGTTGAAGGGGATGTTCAAGGTGGAAGCGTAATGGCTGGACAAGTAGCAGGAATGGTTAATAAAAAAGCTCCTGTTGAAGAGATTATCTCTGATTTAATTAATGGACTTCAAGAAGCTAAAACATCTTTAGATGAAAGATTAAATAGCTGGAAATAAGCATGGTTGTAAAATTGGAGAGGGTTAAATTCCTCTCCAATTTTTTATAAATTATTTTTTTATAACAACTTCTCCATTAGAAATATCGATTATGGCTTTATCCCTATCTTTAATCTCATTTGAAAGAATTGCTTTAGCCAATTTTGTTTCTAACTCTTTTTGGATATATCTCTTTAAAGGTCTTGCTCCATAATGAGGGTCATATGAGTTTTTAGCAAGATACTCTACTAACTCCTCTGAAAACTCAAGTGTTATATGTTTTTCATCTAATTTATCTTGTACACCTTTCAATAGTTGTCTTACTATCTCTTTGATAGAAATTAAATCTAAACCTTTGAATATTATAGTTTCATCTACTCTGTTTAAAAATTCGGGTCTAAAACTCGCTTTTAGTATATCCATTACAGCACTCTTAGTTTTATCTGATAGATCTGGATCTTCTAAAATAAAATGACTTCCTATATTAGATGTCATAATTATTAAACTGTTTTTAAAATCTACTATTTTCCCTTTTCCATCTGTCAACCTTCCATCATCTAATACTTGAAGTAATATATTAAATACATCTGGGTGGGCTTTCTCAATCTCATCAAATAATATTACTGAATAAGGTTTTCTTCTAACTAACTCTGTCAGTTGTCCCCCCTCTTCATAACCTACATAACCTGGTGGCGCACCTATAAGTCTGCTTACACTGTGTTTCTCCATATATTCACTCATATCTATTCTAACCACATTATCTTCATTATCAAATAGATTATATGCTAAAGACTTTGCTAAATAAGTTTTTCCTACTCCAGTTGGTCCTAAGAATATAAACGAACCAATAGGTCTATTTGCATCTTTAAGCCCTGCCCTTGATCTTAAAATAGTATTTGCCACGGCGTTTATAGCTTCTTCCTGCCCTATAACTCTTTTATTTAAAGAATCTTCTAAGTGCAATATTTTTTCCCTCTCTCCTTCTACAAGTTTATTTAGGGGGATTCCTGTCCATTTAGAGACTATATCTGCAATCTCATCAGCTGTTACCTCTTGCTTTAAAAGATTGCTTTCTTGCAATAAACTCCCTTTCTCTATTCTGACTTTCAAATCTTTCTCTAACTGTGCTAATTTTCCATATTTAAGCTCAGATAATTTGTTTAAATCATATGCTCTTTCAGCCTCTTCCATTTCATGCTTAACTTTTTCAATCTCAGCTTTTATATTTTTAGTTTTATTAACTTCTTCTTTCTCTAATTCCCATTTGGACTTAACTAAGTTTTTCTTTTCGTTTATCCCTGCCAGCTCTTTTTCTAATATTTCAAGTCTCTCTTTAGAAGCTATATCACTCTCTTTTTTCAATGCCTCTCTTTCTATTTCAAGCTGCATACTTTTTCTAGTAAGTTCATCTAACTCTTCAGGCATAGAATCAATCTCTGTTCTTATCATTGCTGCTGCTTCATCTATTAAATCTATAGCTTTATCAGGAAGCTGTCTTCCACTTATATATCTATCACTTAAAGTAGAAGCTGCAACTATAGCACCATCACTTATTCTAACTCCATGGTAAAGTTCAAACTTTTCTTTTATTCCTCTCAATATTGAAATGCTATCTTCTACAGTTGGCTCATCAACTAATATTATCTGAAATCTTCTCTCTAAAGCTGGATCTTTCTCTATATATTTTTTATACTCATCTAAAGTTGTTGCTCCAATAACTCTTGCTTCTCCTCTTGCAAGCATAGGTTTTAATATATTAGCTGCATCCATTGCTCCTTGGCTTCTTCCTGCTCCGACAATTGTATGAATCTCATCTATAAACAAAATTATTTCACCACAAGATTCTTCTACCTCTTTTAAAACAGATTTTAATCTCTCTTCAAACTCCCCTTGGAATTTAGCCCCTGCAATAAGGGCTGCCATATCTAGAGCAAATATTTTTTTATTTTTTAATGATTCTGGTACATCACCATTTAGTATTCTTTGTGCTAACCCTTCAGCTATTGCAGTTTTTCCAACTCCAGGATCTCCTATAAGTATAGGATTATTTTTAGTTCTTCTTGAAATTATTTGAATAGCTCTTCTTATTTCACTATCTCTTCCAATTATAGGATCTATTTTTCCTGATCTAGCTAACTCTACTAAATCTTTTGCGTATTTTTCTAATACTTCATATGTTGCTTCTGGATTTGTTGAATTTATTTTCTTATTCCCTCTTATTTCTGTTAATAGAGCTACAAATTTTTTCTCATCAATACCCAGACTTTTAATAGTGTTACACTCTCTTAGTATAGCTATAAAAAGATGCTCTACACTTAAATATGAGTCTCCCATCTCTTCCATTAATTTTTCAGCTACAACTAATACTCTATGAGTTATATTATCTAATCCAATTTCACTTCCTGAACTAGATTGAACTTGAGGAAATTTTGATATAATCCCTTCTAACTTAGAAATCAAAAAATTCCTGTTTATATCCATTCTTTCAATTATCTTAGTTATTAATCCCTCATTATTTTTTAATAATGCCAATGCTAAAATTTCACATTTTATAGTTTGCTGCCTATAAAATGCCGCTAATTTTTGAGCATCTTCAAAGGCTAATACGCAATTTTCCGTAAATTTGTTTTCTGACATAAAAAACACCTCCAAACATTTTTGTTAGCACTCTATAGTAGTGAGTGCTAACTTATTTTTATCTTATTATACTCCAATCTGTATATATGTCAACTACTTTTAATTGTAAATTGACAAAAAAATACTTGATTTATATACAAAAGTATGAAAAAATAAGATATCTAATATTATTAGTAATTACTAATTAATTTTATTTATTAGATTTTTAGGAGGGAATAATGGGGTTATTCGATTTTTTAAAAAAAGATAAATCAGGAGATTGGTTTAATATTTATTCTCCGTTAAACGGGAAAGTAATTGATTTGTCTGAAGTACCAGACGAAGCTTTTGCTCAAAAAATGATAGGTGACGGTTGTGCTATTGAACCAGTACAAGGATCTATCTTTGCACCTGTAGACGGTGACGTAGATATTTTTGATACTAACCATGCTATCAGTTTTGAAGTTTCTAATGGGCTTGAGATGATTGTGCATTTTGGAATTAACACTGTACAATTAAAAGGGGAAGGGTTCACTAGAATTTCAAAAAATAACGATTTTGTAAATGTAGGTCAAGAACTGGTTAAATATGATTTAGAATTTTTAGCTGGACACTCACCATCTGTTAAAACTCCTATTATAATCACTAATATGGACATAGTTGATACCATTGAGGTAGTAGCAAAAGGTGATGTTAAAGTTGGAGATTTACTGATGAAAGTTAAACTGAAGAAGTAATTAAATTTTGCATTATATTTTATAAATGGAGGAAATTATGAAACAATTGGATATGGAAAAAGTAACTAGCGAAGTTGAAAGACTATGTATTGAAGCTAATTACTACATTGGTAAGGATGTTTTAGGTAAACTGAAAGAATTTCACGCTAAAGAGGAGTCTTCTGTTGCTAAAAACATTTTAGAGCAAATTATTACAAATGACGAAATCGCCATTAATGAGTCAGTTCCTATGTGTCAAGATACGGGGCTTGTAGTTGTATTTCTTGAAATAGGTACTGAAGTTAAAATAGATGGAAATATCTATGATGCTGTTAACGAAGGGGTTAGAAGAGGTTATAAAAATGGTTATCTTAGAAACTCTGTAGTTAGACACCCTTTAGACAGAGTAAATACACAAGATAATACACCTGCTGTTATTCATACAAAACTTGTTCCTGGTTCAGATAAAGTTAAAATTATCGTTGCACCTAAAGGTGGAGGTTCTGAGAATATGAGTGTTGTTAAAATGCTTAGACCTGCAGACGGTATTAAAGGTATTAAAGAGTTAGTTGTTCAAACTATAAAAAATGCTGGTGGAAACCCTTGCCCTCCAATTATTGTTGGTGTAGGTATCGGTGGAAGTTTTGAAAAAGCTGCTATGCTTGCTAAAGAAGCTCTTATGAGAAAAGTTGACGATAAAAGTCCTGATCCTATAAATGCAAAACTTGAAGAGGAGTTACTAGAACTTATCAATAAAACTGGAGTTGGTCCTTCAGGTTTAGGTGGTACTACTACTGCTATTGGTGTTAAAGTTGAGACATACCCTTGCCATTTTGCTTCTCTTCCAGTTGCAATCAATTTAAATTGTCATGCAGCTAGACATAAGGAAGCTATTCTTTAATTCTTAACCATTAAACTTTAATTATTTAGGAGGATTTTTTATGATAAAAGTAACAACTCCATTAACTTCTGAGCAAACTTCAAAGTTAAAATCTGGAGATACAGTTTTAATTACAGGATATATCTATACAGCTAGAGATGCTGCACACGCAAGACTTGTAAAACTTCTTGAAGAGGGGAAAGAGCTTCCGTTTAATTTAGAAGGACAAATTGTTTATTATGTTGGACCTACTCCAGCAAAACCTGGACAAGTTATCGGTTCTGCTGGTCCTACTACAAGTTATAGAATGGATACATATGCACCTACACTACTTGATCAAGGTTTAAAAGGGATGATTGGTAAAGGGAAAAGAGATGCTGGAGTTAAAGCGGCTATACTTAGAAATGAAGCTATCTATTTTGCAGCTACAGGTGGAGCTGCTGCCTTAATTGCTAAAACAATTAAAAGTGCTGAAATTATTGCTTATGAGGATTTAGGAGCTGAAGCAATAAGAAAACTTTATGTTGAGGATTTCCCTGCTGTTGTTATAAATGACATCTATGGTGGCGATTTATATGATGAAGGTCAAGCTCAATGGAATAGAGAGGAGAAATAAAAATATATTGTTTCTAATATATTTATTTAATTAAGGAGATGATTGAATGTTAGACGTTTATCAAAAGTCACTTAAACTACATGAAGAAAATGCTGGAAAAATAGAAGTTATTTCTAAAGTAAGAGTTACAAATAATGAGGAGCTGTCACTAGCGTACTCTCCAGGAGTTGCTCAACCTTGTTTAGAAATACAAAAAAATCCAAATGATTCTTACAAATACACATCTCGTGGTAATTTAATTGCTGTTATAACTGATGGTACTGCTGTTTTAGGATTAGGTGACATCGGTCCTGCTGCTGCTATGCCAGTTATGGAAGGAAAATGTATCTTGCTTAAAGAGTTTGCAGGAGTTGACGCTTTTCCTATCTGTTTAGATACTAAAGACACAGAAGAGATTATAAAAACTATTAAATATTTAGCACCATCTTTTGGTGGAATCAATTTAGAAGATATCTCTGCACCTAGATGTATAGAGATTGAAACTAGGCTGAAAGCTGAACTTGATATCCCTGTTTTCCATGATGATCAACATGGAACAGCTATAGTTGTTGTTGCAGGTCTTATTAATTCATTTAAACTGATGAAAAAAGATTTAAAAGATGCTAAAGTTGTTATCAATGGTGCTGGAGCTGCGGGTTCTTCTATATGTAAACTTATTAACCAACTTGGTGTTAAAGAGATTTTAATTTTAGATAAAGATGGAATTCTTACTAGGGATAAATTAGAATCTTACAATTTCCTACATAGAGAGTTAGCACTACTTACTAACCCTAACAAGCAATCTGGATTCCTTGCAGATGCTATTAAAGGTGCTGATGTATTTGTAGGTGTATCTGTTGCCAATTGTTTAACTGAAGAGATGGCTAGAACTATGAATAGTGATGCAGTTGTTTTTGCTATGGCTAACCCTTCACCTGAAATTATGCCAGAAACGGCTAAAAAAGCTGGTGTTAGAATCATCGGTACAGGAAGATCTGATTATCCTAACCAAGTTAACAATGTATTAGCTTTCCCTGGATTATTTAAAGGGGCTTTAAGAGCTAAATCAAAAAAAATAACTGAAGAAATGAAAATGGCTTGTGCTGTTGCTATAGCTAATGTTCTATCAGAAGATGAACTAACTGAAGAGTATATTATTCCTGGTGCCTTTGATATGAGAGTTCCTGAAATAGTTGCTAAAGAAGTTGAAAGAATTGCTAAAGAGCAAAAAATCTGCAGAGAATAACTAAACTGCTCAAAGTATAAAAACAAAATTCATTAAAAAAAGAGAGGTTTTTTCCTCTCTTTTTTATTTATATTTTTTCTAAATTTACAGTCAATTTTTTATGTCTATAAATTTTAAAGTCGTTTAACAATTGGTAATTCTCTAAATTATCGCTTATGGTAATAGTTTCTCTTACAGTAGTATTTTCCAGCCCTTTTAAATTAAATTTATGCTCTCTTATATATTGAACAGGAAGTTTTATTTTATTGTGGTCATCATATTTTAAAGTAAAATTACCCCAAGTTTCAAAACTATCTCCTCTCTCTAAGTTGGCTAACAGATAAAGTTTATAGTAATCTTCATTCACATAATTAAACCGTTTTTCTTTAATACAAGAGATTTTTTCATAATTTTTTAAAAATTCACTTATAAGTTCAAATTTGAAACTCTCCTTTTCATTCTTTAAAGATATATTTGCTGTAAAATCACTGGATTTAAAGCTAATTTCATCCCCTGAGAAAATATCTTTTAATAATTTTAAAACAGATGTAAATCTATTTAAATTCAAATTTTCAAATATTTCATATTCTAAATACTCTCCGTTTGGCACTATTAAACCGTTTTTAAATATATCTATTCCAAATTTTAGGATAAATTCTCTATTTTTTATCTCAATCAATTTGAAATTTTTATATTCTAAAACTCTTATTTTAGCTCCAAAAATATTCTCCTGACCTACTTTTAACGATTCAACATTCAATTTTAAAATACTTGACTCCCTGCTTTCTAAATATATATTACTATATTTTACAGGGTTTGATACAAGGGCTAAAGAGTTCAATTTCAGTTGTGCCGCTGTTTCTAAGTATAATACTTCAGCTTCCTGTAATATCTCTTGTAAGGGCTCTTCACTAATTATCTGTTGCTGAACTTCCTCTACAACTTCTGATACTACTTCATTCTGATCTCTCATTTCTTGCAATATCTCTTTTACTTCAGTTTCTTTCACTTCTTCTATTTCTTCTATTTCTTCAGTTTCATAAGTTTCTTCCGTTTTTTCCAATACTATAGCTGCACTTTCTGTTATTTCATCCTCTTTAAGAATTTCAATTTCTGGCACTACTTCTTCTATAGTTATCTCTAAAGGCTCTTCAGAGACAGACATTATCGGCAACTCTATCTCTTTGACTGAATTTTCAGAATTGACTAAACTTTCAGAATTTTCTATTTTCTTCGAATTCAGGAAAAATGTAGTCTGAATATACTTATTTTTTTCCACTTCTATTTCATTTTCTATTTTTATATTATTTTCTAATTTTTCATTTTTTTCACTCTCTAAAACATCTTCTATATTATTTTCATCTTGATTTTCTTCAAACAATTTTGGAATAGATTTTTGTGATAATGTATT
>JAGNZR010000027.1:0-6012 GCA_017984315.1 Fusobacteriaceae bacterium
AAGCATTAAGTTAGGAGTAACATAATCTGTAATTTCAATAATCTCTAAATTTACCCCCTCGTTTTTCAAATCTTCCTTAACAAAGTTTAAAATTTCAGCATGTGGAACAGGTGATGCTCCAACTTTTAAAGTAGTTGCTCCTAAAGACAAAGTAGATACCAGTAATAACAAAATAAGTAATAATTTTTTCATAATTCCTCTCCTTTTAATTCTATTTATTTTCAATAAAAAAACTCCCTTTCCAGATAAATGAAAAGGGAGTTAAATTACTTAATCTCTTATAATCACATCTATCTGGAATTAGCACCACGCCTTAAGGCAGGTTGCTGAGACGTCATAGGGCCAAGTCCCTCAATCTCTCTGGATGTTATTTTATTGTTTGTATACTAACATTGAAAAATTTAATTGTCAACATTATTTTTTAAAAATAATTTATTAATACATATCTATTAATCTTTCTTTTACAGTTTCATCTTCTAAATACTCATCATATGGCATACACTTATCTACAATACCATTAGGAGTTATCTCTATTATTCTATTTGCAACTGTTTGAATGAATTCATGGTCATGTGCAGAGAATAAAATAGTTCCTTTAAAGTTTATTAACCCTTTATTTACAGATGTAATTGACTCAAGGTCTAAGTGATCTGTAGGGTTATCTAAAATAAGTACATTTGAGTTTGAAAGCATCATTTTTGATAACATACATCTTTGCTTCTCTCCTCCAGAGAGTACTTTAACTTTTTTCATAACTTCATCCCCAGAGAATAACATTCTTCCTAAGAACCCTCTTACAAATGAGTCATGCTGATCTGGTGAATATGGTCTTAACCAATCTACTAAATTGTCATCGTTATCTTTAAAGTATGCTGAGTTATCTCTTGGCATATAAGTTTGTGAAGTTGTTACTCCCCATGTATATGTACCAGAGTCTGCTTCTAATTCACCCATTAAAATTTGGAATAAAGTAGTTTTTACCATATCATTTTTAGCTAAAAATACAACTTTATCATTTGTGTTAATTGTGAATGATAAGTTATCAATAATTTTAACTCCATCAATTATTTTAGTTAAATTTTCTACTTTAAGAAGGTTGTTTCCAGCCTCTCTTTCTGCTTTAAACTCAACAAATGGATACTTTCTATTAGAAATCTGCATATCCTCTATCTGTAATTTTTCTAACTGTTTCTTTCTTGATGTAGCTTGTTTTGATTTTGAAGCATTAGCAGAGAATCTAGCGATAAACTCTTGTAACTCTTGTCTTTTTTGCTCAGCTTTCTTATTTTTATTATTAACTAAAGTTAGCATAAGTTGATTTGATTCATACCAGAAATCATAGTTACCAACAGTAACTTGAATCTTTCCATAATCTATATCTGCCATATTTGTACAAACTTTATTTAAAAAGTGTCTGTCATGTGATACTACTATTGTTGTTGTTGTATCTAAATTATCCATTAAGAAATTCTCAAGCCAAGATACAGCTAAGATGTCAAGACCGTTTGTAGGCTCGTCTAATAGAAGTACATCTGGTTTTCCAAAAAGAGCTGATGCTAATAGCACTTTAACTTTTTGTGATTCTGGGATCTCTTTCATATATTTTGTATGCAACTCTGTCCCTATCCCTAGTCCCATAAGCAACATTTCAGCCTCAGGTTCAGCATCCCAACCGTTAAGTTCAGCAAACTCCCCTTCTAATTCAGCGGCTCTAATCCCGTCTTCATCAGTGAATTCAGCTTTTGCATATATTTCATTTTTTTCTACCATTATATCCCATAGCTGCTTATTTCCCATAAGAACAACATCTATTACTCTATCCTCTTCATTAGAAAAGTGATCCTGTTTTAAAACAGACATTCTCTTGTTTTTTTCTAAAATTACTTCCCCTTCTGTAGGTTCTAAATCTCCAGATAATATCTTTACAAATGTTGATTTTCCAGCACCATTAGCACCTATCAATCCGTAACAGTTACCTGGTGTAAACTTTATATTTACATCTTCAAAAAGTTTTCTTCCTGAAAATCTCATACCTAAACTTGCCGTTGAAATCATTAAATATACCCCTCCTGTTAAATATATCACGCTTTTTTTTAAATCAAAAAGCTATGTATATTATTTTTTATCATACAGTAGATATTATATCATAAATACATAATATTCATAACTTTTTTTTATTCATATCTATATTTTTTATTCTAATTTTTTCTTACAATTTTATCAGCAATAATAGCTGCCCTTTTTAAAGAGACTATATCATGAACTCTTATAATCTCTGCACCTCTATCAATCCCTATTACATTTGTTGTTATAGTTATCTCTAGTCTATCTTTAGGTGGAAGATCTAAAACTCCATTTCCAACAACATACTTTCTAGATGTTCCAAGTAAAATCGGTCCTAAATCTTTCAGCTCATTCATCCTATCTAATGCAATTATATTATGCTCCCCATACTTTCCAAATCCAATTCCCGGATCTATCATTATTTGGTCTTTAGCTATCCCGTTTCTAATTGCTATTTCAATACTCTTTTTCAAAAACTCTCTTATCTCTTCAATAACATCCCCATCATATTTCCACTCAACTTTATTATGCATAACAACAACAGCTGCACCGTGCTCAGCTATTACTTTTGCCATTCTTTCATCTTTTTGAAGTCCCCAAACATCATTTATTATATGAGCTCCTGCCTCTAGAGCAAGTTTAGCTACTTCATATTGATATGTATCTACAGATAATATTGCATCTGGCATCTCTTTTCTAAGCATCTTTACCACTGGTACTACTCTTGATATCTCCTCTTCTAAAGGGATCTCTGTGTGCCCTGGTCTTGTTGACTGTCCCCCTATATCTATGATATCTGCACCGTCCATAACCATCTGTTTAGCCTTTTTAAGTGCCCCTTCTAAATTATTATGGTCTCCACCATCAGAAAAAGAATCTGGAGTGATATTTAATATCCCCATTATAAGTGTTCTCTTTCCAAGCTCTAACTCTTTCTCTCTAGCTCTAATTATCATCTCTATATCTCCTATAGTAATTTATATTTTATTTTCTAATTTAATATTTTTTTCTAACTCTCTTTTTAAATTAAAAATAGTTTTTTGCTCTAAAGGGTGTATAACATTAGGTGCAATTTCACATAGTGGCTCTAACACAAACATTCTGTCTGCCATCCAAGGATGAGGAACTGCCAATTTTTCTGTTTCAAAAACATCTGAATTATAAAGAAGTATATCTATATCAATTACTCTAGGTTCCCACTTTTTAGTTCTTACTCTCCCTAATCTGTTTTCAATTTCTAAAACTCTGTCTAATAATTCCTCAGCACCTAGAAGTGTTGTTACCTCCATAGCTATATTTGTAAACATATCTTGATTTGTATTTCCAAAAGGCTCAGTTTCATAAAATTTAGTTATTTTTTCAACTTTTGTATTTTCAATTTTTTTTATCTCATCTATAGCTAAATTTAAATTATTATTTTTATCCCCAATATTTGTTCCTAAAGAAAGGTAACAAGTGTTCCATTTTCTTTCTATAATAATTTCCACATTTTCAAAGATTTTTTTTATTGGTGCCCAAGGTTTTTTTATGCTTACTTTTACCTCTTTTACTAATCTATATTTAAGTAAAATCATCTCTGCTATCTCTTCTGCACACTTTTCTAACAGATCATTACTTTTAGATGTGAATAATTTTTCAATGTCATCAGCCACTTCTCCATAATGTGTAGAGTATTGCAGTTCATCTGTAACTCCAGCTTTTCTAGTACTTAACTTCATCTCTACTGAGATTATAAATTTTTGTCCTATATTTTTTTCCTCTTGAAACACCCCGTGATTAGCGATTATTTCAAGATTATTTATAATTATTTTATCCAATTTTACCCCCTAATTAAATTTAAAAACTCTAATCTTCTGTTTGTATCCTCTAAAACTCCTTTAGAATAAAGAGAGATGACTTTAGAATCAGATTTTTTTACCCCTCTCATAGTCATGCATAGATGCTCTGCCTCTATATGTACACATACCCCGCTGCATTGCAATTCATCATATACAACTGTAGCAATCTCTTCACTAAGCCTCTCTTGCAGCTGTGGCCTTTTAGCTAAAGTTTCAATCACTTTTATTATATCCCCAAAACCTACTATATTTCCATTTGGAATATAACCAACCGCTATTTTACCAAAAAAAGGTAAAAAATGATGTTCACACATTGAATAAAGGTCTACATTTTTTATAACCACTAACCCTTTATCTTGTGTTTCTATCTTATTTTTTAAATACTCTCTAGGATCTATCTTTAGTCCACTAAATATCTCTTCATAAAAATCCGCAACTCTTTTTGGGGTATCAGTAATTATACTTTTATCCATTTTTTCTTTTCCAGGTATCTCTTCAATAATCTCTCTAAAATTTTTTATTATTTTTTCTTTATTCACTTGCTCCCCCCAACTTAGATTTCATCCGTATTACATATGAATTTATCAAGTACATTATACTTTAAAATGATACATCATAGCAATGATTTATTCCTTATTTTTTGGATTATATCTATTATTTTTTTTATAGACATAACATATAATATATGTTATACTCATCCTTGTGTGAATTAAGAAAAAAATAAATTATTTTTTAAATTTAGGAGGATATAATGAATCACGATCAAAATGTTACAAATGTTAAAATTGTTGTAGCTGACCCTTCAGCACTAGGATTATTAGGACTTGCTATGATTACCTTTGTTGCGTCATTTGCAAAATTTGGTATCATCTCAGGACTTTCTTTAGTAGTGCCTTGGGCTATCTTTTTAGGGTGTACTGCACAGATGATTGCTTGTCTTAGCGATTTAAAACACAACAATGTTTTTGGAGCTACTGCTTTTGGTGGATATGGATTATTCTGGTTTGGAATGGCTATGAGCTGGATGGTACAAATAGGTGCTTTTGGTGAAGCGATGAAAGCTGCTGCTGATCCTAAATCTTTCGGATTTGTTTTCTTAGGATATTTAATCTTCTCTGTTATTATGACTATTGGAGCAGCTGAAACAAATAAAATGTTACTTGTATGTTTCATTTTAATTGATTTCTTATTCTTAGGATTAACACTTTCAACTTTTGGAATAATGAAACATGAGATGCACTTATTAGCTGCATGGTCTGAACTATTAATCTCTTTAGTTGGATTCTATGGACTTGCTGGAAATGTTCTTAACAGACACTTTGGTTACAAATTTGTTAACCTTGGAACTCCACTTGAAATATTCAAAAAATAATAATTTTTAATAAAAAAAGAGGGGAAATTATTCCCCTCTTTTTTTATTGATAATATCGACTACTCCTTGAATTTAATATCCATAAAAATAGCTTCCACCTATAAACTCTTTTAATATTGATATATCTGGAACATATTTATCATCTATATCAACAAAACAGTATAAAAATCTCATAAGCCTTTTTGCCTCTTCATAATGAGGACTATCTATCCCTATTTTTATCAACTCTTTCATTGCAAAGGGCTTCAATACTGCAAGTTCATAAACTAAATTTGAATCAAACATTACATCTGCTTCCTCTTGGAATTTAAATATATTTTTTTCCTCTCCACGTCTTACTGAATCCCACATATCCAGGGTCTTTTCAGCGGATGTTCCTCTAGAGAGACTATCTCTAACTATTCTTCTTATTTTTCTTACTCCATTTGTAGGGATTCTATTATGCATATCTATATTTAACTGAGTCAGGCAACTTACATAAATTTTAAATTTATTCTCTTTAGGTATTATTGAAGTTAATCTGTCATTCAGTCCGTGAATCCCTTCTAAAATAACAACCCCTTTTTTATGCAACTTTAGCAATTTCCCAACTTTTTTTCTCTCCCCTGAAATAAAATCATATTCAGGTATTTCTACCTCTTTTCCACTTACAAGTCCTAAAAGATTTTCATTTAAAAGGTTTAAATCTAACCCTTCAATGCTTTCATAATCTTTCTCACCATTTTCATCTAAAGGGAT
>JAGNZR010000027.1:6112-16028 GCA_017984315.1 Fusobacteriaceae bacterium
ATGACTCTCCTTTCTTCTTATGTCCTCCACATTAGCAGTATTTAAATTTATTAAATAATCAGCTTTTATTATCTCTGTCATTTTATCTCTTAACTTCTTTATCTCTTCCTCTGTTATACACTCTCCCCTTTTTAATTCACAATATAAAGAGCGATTTACAGTATGTCTTATTTCAACATTAACTCCTGGCATAACCTCTGATGCTGCCTTTAGCATTATTAATTTAAGTGTTGTATAATAAACATTTTCATTATATTTCATTTTTTACCCCCTGCAGAACAACTTTTGTATAAAAAATATTCACTTATATTTATTTTCAAACAATACTTCTATTTCCTCTTTATTTTATTAAGTTTATTTCAAAAAATAAAAGACTCCTTTTATACATTAATACAGAAGGAGTCTTTTATTTTTTATTTATTTTCTGCTATAATTCTTTCAGCTTTATGACAAGCAACGAAATGGTTACCATCTTTTACTTGTAATGTTTGTGGCTCTCTGCACTTATCTTCTAAATAAGGACATCTTTTAGCAAATCTACACCCTGGCTCAGGATTTACAGGAGATGTTAACTCCCCTTTTAAAATTACTCTTTCCATTTTCTTCTTTAAACTTGGCACTGGTATCGCTGATAAAAGTGCTTTTGTATAAGGGTGTGTAGGATTTTTAAATAATTTATCTGTTGGTGCTTTTTCAACTATTTGCCCTAAATACATAACAACAATCTCATCTGAGAAATGTTTTACAACTGAAAGGTCATGTGTAATGAACATATAAGTTAATCCTAACTCTTTTTGTAAATCACTCATTAAGTTTAAAATTTGTGCTTGGATAGAAACATCTAGTGCTGAAACTGGCTCATCACAAACTATAAATTTTGGATTTAGTGCTATTGCTCTAGCTATTCCAACCCTTTGTCTTCTTCCACCGTCAAGCTCATGAGGATAAGTATTTGTAAGTCTTTCGCTCAGTCCAACTATCTCCATTAAATCTTTTACTTTTTTATTTAATTCTAAACTATCTTTACATTTTTTATGAATAACTAAAGGCTCTGCAATGATCTCACTTATTGTCATTCTTGGGTTTAAAGAGGCAAATGGATCCTGGAATATTATCTGCATCTCTTGTCTTAATTTATCCATTTGATCTCTGCTATAATCTCTTATATTTTTTCCCTCAAATATTATCTCTCCATCTGTTGCTTCTAATAATCTTAAAACTACCCTTCCAGTAGTAGATTTCCCACATCCAGATTCTCCAACTACTCCTAGAGTTTTTCCTCTCTCTATTGTAAAGTTTACATCATCAACAGCATGTAATAACCCCTTTGGAGTATTGAAATATTTTTTTAAATTTCTTGTTTCTAAAATTATATCTGACATTTGTCCTCCTATTCAACAACTGGTCCGTTTTCTACTTCTATATATGCTAAGCATTTTACTTTATGTGTTTCTGATATACCATGTGATGGTGGTATTTTGCTTGCACATATCTCTACTGCATTTGGACATCTAGGGTGAAATTTACATCCTGATGGTAAATTTGTTGGATCTGGCATTAAACCTGTTATTGGTTTTAGTCTTCCTACTTCTTCATCTAAACTAGGAATAGATCCAAACAATCCATGTGTATATGGATGTTTAGGAGAATTGAATATATCCTCTAAAGTACCTATTTCTATAATCTCTCCAGCATACATTATAGCTACTTTATCACAAACTTGTGCAACCACTCCTAAGTCATGAGTAATAAGTAACATTGCAGTTTTTAATCTCTCTTTTAAATCATTCATAAGCTCTAATACTTGAGCTTGAATTGTAACATCTAGGGCTGTTGTAGGTTCATCCGCTATTAAAAACTTAGGATTACATGCTAAAGCTATTGCTATTACAACCCTTTGTTTCATTCCACCTGAAAATTGGTGTGGATAATCATTTATTCTAAATTTTGGAATTCCAACTAATTCCAGCATCTCCTCAGCTTTTTTCATAGCATCAACTGGATTTAACATTTCATGAATCTCTATAACTTCAGCGATTTGTTCCCCTACTGTCATAACTGGATTTAATGAAGTCATTGGATCTTGGAAAATCATTGACATCTTACTTCCTCTTAAAGTTCTCATCTGATCTTCTGGAATTTGTAAGATATCCTCCCCTTGGAAAAAAATCTCTCCGCACATAATTTTCCCAGGTGGTTCTGGAATTAATCTCATTATACCTAAAGCTGTTGTCGTTTTTCCAGCTCCAGTCTCTCCAACTAATCCAAGAGTCTCCCCTTCTTTAATTGTAATATCTATTCCATTTACTGCATCAACAGTTTCATCTTCTGTTATATATTTTATATTTAAATTTCTTATTTCTAATATAGTATTTTTCAAGTTATCACCCTATCTTATGTTTTTTTATTAATGTTTTAATCTTGGGTCTAGAGCATCTCTTAATCCGTCACCTAACAGATTTAAAGATAGAATCGTAATCATTATTGCAACACCTGGGAATGTTGTTACCCACCAAGCATATCTTAAATATTGTCTTCCTCCAGAAAGCATAGCTCCCCACTCTGGAGCTGGAGGTTGAATTCCAAGTCCTATGAAACTAAGTCCTGCTATTGATAAAATTGCTCCTGCAACTCCTAAAGTACCTTGTACTATTACTGGCGCTAAAGCATTTGGTATTATATGTTTCATTATTATTCTTGAATCTTTCGCTCCAATAGCCTTTGCTGCTTCAACAAACTCTTGGTCTCTTATAGAAAGTACAGACGCTCTTACAATTCTTGCATAAGTTGGAATTGAAGATATTGATATACTTAACATTAAATTGAATAGATTTGGTCCTAATGCTGATACTATAGCAATTGCAAGTAGTATGCTTGGAACCGCTAAAAATATATCCATTATTCTCATAACTATATTTTCAAATCTTCCACCATAGTAACCTGCTAAAGCTCCTAAAGCTCCACCTACTACAATAGATAATCCAACAGCTAGAATACCAACTTTTAACGATACTCTTGCACCATGAATAAGTCTTGCAAATATATCTCTACCAAATTCATCTGTCCCTAAAAAGTGCTTTCCTGAAGGTGGCACCAATTTTTCAGCAAGGTTTTGCTTTATTACTTGAGTTTCATAATCTGCTATAACCCCTGCAAAACATGCTATTACTACTATTAAAACTATTATTATTAAACCGAATATCGCCATTTTATTTCTTTTTAGTCTTCTCCAAAGTTCGCTCCATTGCCCTCTTTTTTGAGAATTATCTTTTTTAATTGCATTATTACTCATTATCTACCACCTATTTATATTGAGATTTTATTCTAGGATCTACATATGCATACAAAATATCTACAACAAGATTTACAACACTGAATACTGTTGCTAAAAATACTACTGTTGCCAATACTGTAGGTGTATCTTTTTGACGGATAGCATCTACCATCATTCTTCCTACACCTGGCCAAGAGTAAACTGTTTCAGTTAGTACAGCTCCTCCAAGCAGATGTCCAAATTGCAGTCCAACTACTGTTATTACAGGTATAAGAGCATTTTTTAAAGCATGCTTATTAACAACCTTTTTCTCTGTAACACCTTTTGCTCTAGCTGTTCTTATATAGTCTTGTCTAATTACCTCCAGCATTGATGAACGGGTCATACGTGTTACTATGGCCGCTGATCCAACTCCTAGAGTAAATGCAGGTAAAACTAAACTCTTCATACTCTCAAATCCACCAGAAGGTAATACACCTAAATTAACTGAAAATGTTAAAATAAGCATTAATCCTAACCAGAAGTTTGGCATTGAAACTCCAAGTAAAGCTGCTATCATTGAAAAACTGTCAATAAATGTATATTGTCTTGTTGCTGAAATTATTCCTACTGGAATACCGATACAAATTGAGATTACAACTCCTGATACTGCTAATAGCAGCGTATTTGGGAATCTTGAGAATATCTCATTGAAAACTTCTCTACCTGTTGTGTAAGATCTACCAAAATCTCCTACTACAGCTTTTTTAGCAAAGTTGAAATACTGCACTAAGAAATGGTCATCTAGCCCCATCTCTTGTCTTAATTTCATTATTGCTTCTTTAGGAGCACTCTCTCCTAATATTAACTGGGCTGGATCTCCTGGAGTTAATGACATTATAGTGAAAACTAAAAATGATACTCCTATGATAACTGGTATAAGCATCATCAGTCTTTTTAATATATATTTTTGCAAGTTAAACCATCTCCTTAAAAAATTTTAAACTCTAAAATTTGAAACAATCTAAATATAGCCTTTTATTTAGCTATTTTCATATTCTCCCCATTTTTAGTTACATTTTCAATAAGCTTTAATAAGAAATCACTTGTTTTTCTTAAAGCCTGTACTGAAATACACTCATATTTCCCATGAGGGTATAACCCTCCTGTAAAAAGATTAGGGCAAGGTAATCCTCTGTAAGATAATCTTGCTCCATCTGTTCCACCACGAATAGGGGTTACATTTGGCTCTATCCCCACATCTTTCATAGCGTTGTTTGCTAAATCTATAATCTCCATATAAGGTTCAATTTTATCTCTCATATTAAAATAACTATCTTTTGTATCTAAAGAGATTGATACCCCTGGATACTTACTCTCTATAAAAGCAACTATTGATTCTAATAATTTTTTCTTTCTGTCAAACCCTTCTCTAGAATGGTCTCTTATTAGGTATTTAAGCTCTGTATGCTCTACATCCCCCTTTAGTGAATAAAGATGGAAAAACCCTTCGTACCCTTCTGTAAATTCTGGACGTTCAAAAGTAGGAAGCATTCTATCTATCTCATTAGCGATAGACAAGGAATTTATCATCTTATTTTTAGCACTTCCCGTATGGATGTCACGCCCTGTTACAACAATCACAGAGTTAGCGGCATTGAAATTTTCATATTCAATCCCTCCTAAATAACCACCATCTACAGTAAATGCAAAGTCTGCTCCTAACTCATCTAAATTTAAAAGCTCTGCTCCTCTTCCAATCTCTTCATCAGGTGTAAAAGCTACTCTTAACTCCCCATGTTCAATGTTAGGATTCTCTTTTAATTTCTTAATAACATCCATTATCTCTACTATTCCAGCTTTATCATCTGCTCCTAATAGAGTTAAACCATCTGTTACAATTAAATCCTCCCCTTTAAAGTTCAAAACTTCTGGAAACTCTTTTGGTGATAAGATAAGTTTTAAATTTTCATTTAAAATCAGATTATTTCCATCATAGTTTTCAACTATTCTAGGATTAACATTTTCACCACTATAGTTAGGTGCAGTATCCATGTGTGCGATTAGTCCCATTATTGGCAATTTTTTTTCAGTATTTTTAGGAATTTTTGCTATTATGTACCCATTATTATCTAATTGCACATCTTCTACTCCTAAAGATTTCAAATCTTCAACTAATACTTTTGCAAAAGCTGTCTGTTTTTCGCTTGTTGGCGATTTTTCACTGGCTGCATCTGGTGTAGTATCAATTTTTACATACTTAAAAAATCTTTCAATAATATCCATTTTTGATCCCCCTTCATCATTTTGATAAATTATTACAAATTTCTTCCCATTTTTGCAACAATAGTTTATTTTATTGTACATTAAGTACCAATAAATTTCAACGATTTTATTTTAGTTATTTTTTATTGTTTTTTAGTTTTTTTAAAAAAAATTTTCATTTTTTTTATTCGAAAAAAAAACCTGTCTTGCGACAAGTTTTTAAAAATTATTTTCTTAATCCTAATTTTGCTATTAAAGCTCTGTAAGCATCTAAATCTCTCTTAGTTAAGTAATTAAGTAATCTTTTTCTTTGCCCTACCATTTTTAATAACCCTAATCTTGAGTGAAAATCTTTTTTATGAGTTCTTAAGTGTTGAGTTAAGTGATTAATCTTTTCAGTTAATAAAGCAACTTGCACCTCTGTAGAACCTGTATCTGCTTCGTTCTTTCCGTATAATTTTACGATCTCTTCTTTTGATTTCATAGCCATTTATAATTCCTCCTAATTTTCAAATTATCTAAGCCAAGTAGCAGAAGGCTAACCCTAAAACCTAGCTTAAATTTACTCAGTAATTGTACCATATTTTTTAATAATTGTAAATTTAATTATTTTTTTCTCTCTCTTTATGGATTACCTTATCCTCTTCAAGAAGTTCATACCCCTCTAATTCTAATTTTTCATCTAAAACTTCTAACTCTTCTTTTTTTTCTGAAGTAAATATCTCTTTTGGACTCTCTTCTAAATCATCTTTTTTTTCTAAAGTTGTATTTTGATCTTGAGATATCCCATCTTTTATTTCTGTTTCTGAATTATTCTTTTGTTTAATTATAAAAGGTTCTAATTTTTCCCCTTTAATAAGTAAAGATAGTTCATCACCAGTTATAGTCTCTCTCTCTAAAAGAGTAGATGCCATATATTCTAAAGTTTCATTATTATCTTTTAATATTTTAATAACATCTGAATACGCATCTGAAATTATCTTTCTTATCTCATCGTCAATCTCTTTTCCAGTTGTCTCAGAATAGTGTTTCTGAGCAAACATATCCCCTTCAGCAGTACTGTCTAAAAGTATCGGTCCAAACTTCTCATTCATTCCAAACTTTGTAACAATTGCATGAGCTATAGCTGTAGCTCTTTGTATATCATTAGAAGCCCCTGTTGTAATATCATCAAATATAACTTGTTCTGCTGCTCTTCCACCTAATAAAACTCTTATTTCTGATAAATACTCTTTTTTAGACTTTAAGTATCTGTCTTCAGAAGGTAGTGTCATTGTATAACCTAATGCTGCACTTCCTCTTGGAACAATTGTTACTTTATGAACTTTTTCTGTATAAGGTAGTAGCATTTGAGTTAAAGCGTGCCCTATCTCATGATACGCTATTATTTTTCTCTCTTTCAATACAGTTACTTTAGATTTTCTTTCAGGACCTATAGAAACTTTTTCAGAAGCTTCTTCTAAATCCTCCATTTTAATATAATCTCTACCATCTCTTGCAGCTAATATTGCAGCTTCATTAAGTAAATTAGCTAAATCTGCTCCTACAAATCCTGGCGTTTTTCTTGCTAAAACATTTAAATCTACATCCCTATCTAATTTTTTACCTTTTGCATGTACTTTTAAAATCTGCTCTCTTCCTTTAATATCTGGGGCATCTACTACAACTTGTCTGTCAAATCTTCCAGGTCTTGTAAGAGCTCTATCTAAAACTTCAGGTCTATTTGTGGCAGCTATTATAATTATAGTCTCTTCATTTCCAAAACCATCCATTTCAACAAGAAGCTGATTAAGAGTCTGCTCTCTTTCATCATTTCCTCCACCTTGCCCACTACCTCTTTTTCTTCCAACAGCATCTATCTCATCAATAAAGACTATGCATGGAGAGTTTTTTCTAGCTTTTGCGAAAAGATCTCTAACCCTTGAAGCTCCCACTCCAACGAACATCTCAACAAACTCTGACCCAGACATTGATAAAAATGGTACACCAGCTTCTCCAGCTATAGCTTTAGCCAGCAGTGTTTTTCCTGTTCCTGGAGCTCCTAGTAATAACAACCCTTTTGGTATTTTTGCTCCTACATTCTTGAACTTTTCTGGGTGTTTTAAAAATTGAACAATCTCTTCTAATTCAATTTTAGCTTCATCTATACCTGCTACATCATCAAATGTAACTTTGCTTATATTTTCACCATTCTCTTTTACTTTTGATTTACCTATATTAAATATTTGAGGTCCACCACCGCTTCCTTTATTAACTTTAGAAAGCATAACTACCCATACCCCTATTAAAAGAAGCATTGGGAACCATGATATAAAAATATTCATTAAAAATGATGTTTCCTCTGGGGGAATAGACTTTATCTTTGTTCCACTCTCTTTTATAACTTCTATTAAATTAGCGTCTCCACCTAATCTGTCAGTTATCATTCTAGCTTTATAATCTTTTGCTACAGCTTTTTTTACTGTCCCATCAGGTTTAGTTGTATCTTTTGGAACTTCAGTTTCTTCCTCTGGAGTTATACCAAATACATACCCTTCCTTCTCTTCTACACCTATTATTTTTTTATCTTTAACTAAATTTATAAACTCAGTATAGCTAACTGTTTTAGTTGTAACTTCTCTATCAGTTTTAAACATTCTAGGTAATCCCATAATTAAAGTTATTACAAAAAGTAGCATTAAAAACCCTTTTAAATTAAACTTCCCTTTAGGTGATTCAGAATTTTCATTTTTGTTAAATAGAAAATCTTTATTTATTTTTTTTCTATTTTGAGGTTCTTTCTCTTCCTCCTGTTTCTCAGGTTCATTTTCAGATTCTTTTTTAGGTTCTTTTTCAGTTTTTTCCTCTTTTTCAGTTTTTAACTCTTTCTTCCCCTCTTTGAAATCCTCTATTTTTTCCTTTTCTTCAATTTTATCGTCTTTTTCTTGATTATCTTCAATCAACAACATTTAGTTCCTCCTTAATTTAAGTATCACTTTATAATTTTGTTCATTATTTTCTTGGTATTTAAACTCTTCACTCCCTCTTATACCTGTAATCCACACGATTTTTTCATCTTTTAAAACTAAAGGGATTGAATCTCTAAGTTCTTGAAAGATTTTTTCATTTATAAAAAAATCTTTTAATCTCTTATAACTTTTCATTCCTAAAGGTATAAATTTATCACCATTTTTTCTTGATCTTATAGTTATTTTATCCCCTTTTTTTAAATTAGTTATAAAACAATCATTTTTTTCATTATTTTTATCGATTTTTTTTAAACTACTTTCTTGAGAATTTTCTATAATTTCAAGACTTAAAATATAATCCCCATACTTTAAGTCTAAAGATTCTCTAATTATGTGTTCTACCTCCATCTTGTTAGACGTTGGTTTTTCATCTAAAGATATTTTTTCAATAATTATTTCATCATAATGTTTTTTCAAAAAAACACCCTTTTCTATGCTGACTTTTTTATTACCTTTTATGTTAAGTAATTCTATCATACTAGTTATTTTATATCTATCAGTTTTTAAATTATTTCTGCTTAAAAATTGATTTATTATTTTCTTTTGAATATATTTATTTTCTTTTACTATTTCATTTACAGATAAATTTTCCCCAATCTGATATTTCTTTAAGTCTACTTCTAAATACTGATTTATATCTTTTATATCACAGATTAAATCGTGTATTTTATCTTTAACTTTAGGGTTATAACGCTTTTCTAAAAAAGGTATTAAATCCAGTCTTATGCTGTTTCTTGTATATTCATTTTCAAAATTAGTCTTATCTACTGTATAAGGGATATTATTCCCTTCTAAATATTCTAATATCTCTTTTTTATAATAATTTAGAACAGGTCTTATATACACATCTCTTCTCTCTTTTATCCCTTCTAACCCTTCTAGACTAGTCCCTCTCATCATCCTAAAAAGAAATGTTTCAATCTGGTCATCTTTATTATGTGCTAAAGCTATTTTGCTCCCTTTAAACTCATCAAAAACCTCTTTAAAAAATTCATAACGAACCTCTCTAGCTACCTCTTCAAAACCTTTTTTTTGCTCTTTTACTTTTTGCTGAACATCTATCTTTCTTGAAAAAAAAGCAACTCCATTTTCAGCTGCAATCCCCCTTGAAAACTCTTCATCAAAGTCAGCATCTTTCCCTCTTAACATATGATTTATGTGTACTAGACAGATTTCAAGTGTAGGGTCTTCTAAACGCTTATACTCTTTTAATAGATGAAAAAGAAAGACTGAATCAGGACCTCCTGAAAATCCTACTACAATTCTTTCCCCTTTTTCTAAAAGTTTACTTTTTATTAAATTTTTAATAAGATCCTCTATTTTCATCACTCACATCCTATATTTTTAACTCTTCTACACTTCCATCTCTATAATCAAAAAACAGTGCTGT
>JAGNZR010000052.1 GCA_017984315.1 Fusobacteriaceae bacterium
TTTAAGCATTTTTTAAAATATCTTTTATATCATAACCCTAGGAGCTAGTTGTGGATATTATAAATAACAGCAATCAAATTACCATGTATACAGAGCTTTCGAGAGAGTTACAAAATTGTAACTCTTTTATTTTTAATGTAGCATTTATTAATTTTGGTGGACTTCAACTACTATTAGATGATTTAAGTATAGCTGAAAAAAAGGGGATAAAAGGTAAAATACTTACATCTACATATCTTAATTTCACTGATCCAAAAGCTTTAAGTCGCATAAAAGAGTTCAAAAACATTAAATGTAAAATATTTATTCCTGAAAAAAATTTAGGTTTTCACTCTAAATGCTATATTTTTGAGTATGAAACTTATTATAAAATATATATCGGTTCTTCTAACATAACTCAATCTGCTTTAAAAAGCAATATTGAGTGGAATGTTTGGATTGATTCGAAAAAGGATAGTTATTTTGCAAATAAAATTTTAAAAGAGTTTAACTCTCTTTGGAACTCTACTAACTTAGAAAGCAATAACGAAAATTTTATTATGGAATATGAAAAACACCTTTCAGGATATACTAAAAAAAGAGAATCAATTGGGCTTTTTAAACCTACAAAAACAGTAAAACCTAACTATATGCAGATAAAGGCAATTGAGAGTCTAAAAAGAATTAGAACTCATAATGAAAACAGAGCCCTTGTAGTAGCATCTACTGGAAGTGGTAAAACATATATGTCTGCTTTTGATGTAAAAGAGTATAACCCAAATTCAATTCTTTTTTTAGTTCATCGTGAAGACATATTAAGACAAGCTAGAGATACATTTGCTAGTATACTTCCACATAAAATGAATTCATTAGGATTCTTTACAGGAAGTGAAAAAGATGAAAATAAACCTTATCTTTTTTCAACTCTCCAAAGCCTTAATAATCACTATGAAAAATTTTTAAAGAATCAATTTGAATATATAATTATTGATGAAGCGCACCATGCTGCTTCTCCAACATATGTAAAACTGATAAATTATTTTCAACCTAAATTTCTATTAGGGATGACTGCTACTCCTGAAAGGGGGGATGGAGAGTGTATTTATGAAATTTTTGGAAATAACCTAGCACTTGACCTTAGGCTTAGGGAGGCTCTTGAACATGAACTTGTAGTTCCTTTTCATTATTATGGTATAACTGATATTCCTGAAGTTAATTTTTCTAATATCTCACTTAATAATACATCTGAAGTTGCTAAACTTTTAAATATCAATAAGAGGGTTGAGTATATTATAGAAAAGATAAATTTTTACGGTCATGATGGGAACAAAACAAAAGGACTTGCTTTTTGTGTCTCTGTTGATCATGCTGAATATATGTGCAAAGAGTTTAATAGGCATAATATCCCTTCAGCTACCCTTACTGGAAGTGATACACCAGAGAGAAGAAAAAAGATAATTGATGAACTTGAAGATGATTTTTCCCCTCTTAATTTTATCTTTACTGTTGATATATTCAATGAAGGGGTGGATATACCATCTATTAATTTGGTTTTAATGTTAAGACCCACTAACTCTCCAATTATTTTTATTCAGCAACTTGGTAGAGGACTTAGAAAACATGATTCTAAAGAGTTTTTAACTGTTCTTGACTTTATTGGAAATCATGACAGAGCTTTTTTAATTGCCCTTGCTCTTGCTGGTAATAAGTATTATGATAAAGACAGTTTGAAAATCGCTGTAAAAAATGATTTTTCAGATATTCCTGGATGTGTTCATGTAAAAATGGATAGTATCTCTAAAGAGAGAATTCTCAACCAGATTGAATCAGAAAACTTTAATGCATCAAAATACTTAAAAGAGGAGTATTTTGAATTTAAAAAATTAAATGGCAACAATGTACCATTTATGACTGATTTTTTAAAATTTGACTGTGCACCTAACCCAATGAAATTTGCTAAATTTGGAAAAACTTATATCGGATTTTTACAAAAAATTGATCCTGAAATAAAGGGAAATATTAAACTTTTTGATGTTAATTTTTTATGGTTTTTAAAAGAAATTACAGAATTTTTACCTCTTAAAAGGATACACGAATTTGTTATTTTAAAACTGCTTCTTAAAAATGAGACAGTGACAGTTAATGAAATTGAGTATGAACTGGCGAAATACCTAAAACAGTTTGATTTTTCATCACTTGTTCACAGTATTAAAGTTTTGCAATGGGATTTTTTATCTGAGAAAGAGAAAGTAAATTCAAGTTCTAAACCTTTTCCTATCCTAAATTTTAATGAAAAAGAGGGATTAATTACTAGAGAGTTAGAGTTTTCAAAAATTTTGTATAACCCTATTTTTTCCCCTTATATAAAAGATATTATCAGCTATGGGATAAACAGATATGAAGAGGAGTTTGGTGCAGAATATTACGGGATACCACACTTTAAGCTATATGAAACATATACGCAATTTCATACTGCCTTGCTTTCTAATTATGAAAAATCCCACTCATCTTTCAGAGGATCAGGGGTGTTAAAAAATGGGAATAACTATTTTCTGTTTATAACACTTCATAAAGAGAGTTGGGGAAAAAATAAAAAATTCAATAATGTTTTTTTAGATAACAGAACTGTAACTTTTTTTTCTAAAAATACAACTAGTATTGAAAGTGAGTCAGGAAAAGATTTAATCTTTAATAAAGAAAGAGGGAAGAAACTCCACCTCTTTGTCAGAAAATTTGTGGAAGTTGATAAAGTAATTCAGCCTTTTATCTATTTAGGAATGGCAAATGCTACATCTCATAAAGGGGAAAAACCTATTAAGATCATTCTGCAGCTTGAAAATGAGATCGATTGGAAAGTATATAGGGAGCTAATCTAAATTAGCTCCCTATAATTATTTTCTATATATTAATTCTTATTTCAAATCATCAACAGGTGTAACTAAATAGGCAGTGTCTTCAGAGATTGCTGTTAGTACCATACTTTAACCTCCTATTTTGAAAATATAAAGTTCTAAATTGTCAGGAACTGGAATTTTAGAAAAATCCTCCAAATCTACATACCCATTATTTAGGTATGAAATAACTCCTTGTATAGTTATACCGTGACTTACTAAAAGAACCTTTTTCCCAAAATACTCTTTTTTCAAACTCTCTATTCCACTCTCTATCCTTTCAATAAGGGAGTGATAACTTTCCCCACTGAACTCTTTAGGATCATAAGATTTGGCATTATTGAAATAGTTAAAATATTCAGTGGGATAAGTAGATTCAAACTCAGCATATGTTTTTCCCTGTATCTCTCCCATTTTAAGTTCAGCAAACTCTTTTTTGATTTTTATATTTTGATATCCTAAAAGATTAACAGTCTCTATAGCTCTTGTACTTGGGGAACTACATACTACATCAAAACTAATTTTTTCATTGTTAAATCTTTCTTTTAAATTCAATATTTGTAGTATAGAGTTATACAAGAGCTTTGAATCAAGTCCACCTTGCAAAATCTGCAATTCATTCCATTCTGTTTTCCCATGTCGCAATATAAAAAGTTCCATATTAATTCCCCTTACTTATAAATGATATTAGCTTTTTTTCAAGCTCTTTTGCAATATTAGGGTCTCCTTTACCAGAGACCCCAATTTGAAAATTCTCACCTTGAAAATGTTTGCAAAATCTCAAATTCATCTCATCTTGAGAAGTAATGTTGTTTACTAAAATATTTTTTTCATCACATATCTTTGTAATACTGCTGTTCAGCTCTTTACAGTCAGTTGCAGCAATAACCATAAAATACCTATTTAACTCTAATTTTTCAAGTTGACACTGCAAAATATTGTTGTCTAAAGAAAGTTTTTCCAATAGAATGCTGATATTTAAAGAATTAATCTCATCTATTATTATTTTTTCAGCTATAAGGGTTATATTACCACCACAGTTTAAAAGAGTCTTAACTTTTCTATGTGCAATTTTTCCACCGCCGATTACTAATATTTTTTTGTTGTTTAAATTCAAAAAAAATGGAACAAATTCATTCTTTTCCATAATTTACCTAGCTTCACTTATTTTTAAGAAAGCTTTATCTATTGCACATAATGTTTTATCTAACTCCTCTTTAGTATGAGCATATGAGATAAAATGTGCTTCAAATTTAGAAGGTGGAACTATAATCCCCTCTTCTAACATTGTATTAAAATATGTAATATACTTTTCCTCTGAACTCTTTACTGAATCCTCCAATGTCTTAACCTCTTTTTCTGAAGTGAAAAATATTGTAAATAATGAATTTAAAGAGTTAACAACAACATCAACAGAGTGTTTTTCAGCTAACTTTTTTATCTCCTCTGTCATATATATAGTATTTTTTTCTAACTCTTGATATACAATTTTGCTCTCTTTTAAATAATTTATAACAGAATACCCTGCTGCTACAGAGACTTGATTTCCTGAAAGTGTTCCTGCATGATATACATCACCCATAGGAGAAAGTTTCATCATTATCTCACTTTTTCCACCAAAAGCACCAATTGGGAATCCACCACCGATTATCTTTCCTAAAGTTGTCAAGTCAGGTGTAACTCCATAATACTCTTGAGCACCACCTAAAGAAATTCTGAACCCAGATATAACTTCATCAAAAATTAATACAGTAGATGTTTTTGTACAGATCTCTCTTAACTCTTGTAAAAACTCTTTTTCTGTTAGTATTAGTCCCATGTTAGCAGGGATTGGCTCTACTATTACGCATGCTATATCATTTCCATTTAAAAGCTCTTTTACTTTTTTTATATCTCCAAAATCGCATACTAATGTGTCTTTTAAATTATCAACTGTTATTCCATTACTGTCTTGTATTCCACTTGTTAAAAGCCCTGAACCAGCACTTACAAGTAATGAATCACTGTGTCCATGGTAACAACCATTGAATTTAAGTATTTTATTTCTTTGTGTATGAGCTCTAGCCAATCTTACTGCACTCATAGTTGATTCAGTTCCTGAGCTAGTTAGTCTTATCATCTCCATAGATGGAATACACTGATTAATAAGCTCCGCAAATTTTACCTCTATTTTAGTTGGAAGTCCGTAAGATACGCCAGTTTCTATAGTTTTTCTTACTGCATTTAATACTACTGCACTTCCATGACCTAATATCATTGGACCCCAAGAACCAATAAAGTCAATATACTTGTTATTGTCTTCATCAAAAACATGTGCCCCTTTAGCTTTTTTTATAAAAATAGGAAAATCTCTTTTTACACATTGAAAAGCTCTTACTGGACTATTTACACCACCAGGTATAATTTTTATTGCTT
>JAGNZR010000053.1 GCA_017984315.1 Fusobacteriaceae bacterium
TTTTTCCACCATTTTCAGTAACTATATCATATAAAATTTTAATGGCACCGATAAAGCTTTCTCCAAATTTGAACTGATCTCCAAGACCTACAAGAGCTACTGTCTTATTTTTGAAATCTATCTTTTTAAACTCATCTAAACTGTTTTCCCAATCAATTTGAAGCTCCCCTACACCGTAAGTAGGTGAAACTAAAATCAGATTTTCAAAATTATTAATATCAGATATCCCGTTTTTTACATTAAATATCTCATGATCAACTTTTTTCAGATTAAATTCAATCTCTTCTACTATAGCACCTGTTTTACCAGAAGTTGTGCCATAAAAAACACCTATTTTTTTCATAATATTCCCCTTTTATAATAAAAAATTTTAAAGTCTAAAAAATAAAACAGCACACAAAAGCAAATTAAAAGTACTAAAACTGAATACTGCATATGTATATTATAGTTGAAATTAGACATATTTTCAATTAATGAATAATAAAATATAAAAAAGTTACACTTTTTTAAAAAGTGTGGTATAATAATTTGATATATGAAGTCTAAATTATAACATTTAATATGTTAAAAATTTGGCATTGCGAAATTAAAAATGGAGATATTTACATATTTATCTGTTTAAGCGTAGTCTTTATGGCTGTAAGAGATTTTAGAGTAAATAGTAAATAAAAAATATTGATTTTTATTATAAAATAACAAGGATGTGACTAATGGAAAAAATAGAAAAATTAGTAGAATTTAAAAATTTAGGGCTTACAGACAAAACTTTGAAGGCTTTAGCAAAAAAAGGGTATGAAAAACCAAGTCCAATACAAGAACTTACAATTCCAGCACTTTTGCTAGGAGATAAAGATATAATAGGGCAAGCACAAACAGGAACGGGTAAAACTGCGGCTTTCTCTCTTCCTATAATAGAGAATATAGATGAAAATGGTAAAAATATTCAAGCAATAGTTTTAACACCAACAAGAGAGCTGGCTGTACAAGTTTCAGAAGAGATGCATGCATTGTCTTACGGAAGAAAAATCAGAGTAGCTCCAGTATATGGTGGACAATCTATGGAGTTTCAAATTAAGCAGTTAAAAAAGGGTGTAGATGTTGTTGTTGGTACACCTGGAAGAGTTATGGATCTAATGGGTAGAGGGATTTTAAAAATAGATAATCTTAAATTCTTCGTATTAGATGAAGCTGATGAGATGCTTAACATGGGATTCGTTGAGGATATTGAAAAAATATTAGAATCTACAAATGAAGATAAAAAAATGCTATTCTTTTCTGCAACAATGGCGCCAGAGATCTTAAAAATAGCTAAAAATCATATGAAAGAGCATGAAATTTTATCTGTAAAAGCAAGAGAGCTAACTACAGATTTAACAGATCAAATCTATTTTGAAGTAAAGGATAGAGATAAGTTTGAAGCTTTATGCAGAATAATGGATTTAGCTACAGATTTTTACGGTATAGTTTTCTGCAGAACTAAAAACGATGTTAATGAGTTAGTAGGAAAGCTTAATGATAGAGGTTATGATGCAGAAGGGTTACATGGAGATATCAGCCAAAATCACAGAGAGGTTACACTAAAAAGATTTAAAAATAAAAAACTTAACGTATTAGTTGCAACAGACGTTGCTGCAAGAGGAATTGACGTAAATGACCTATCTCACGTAATTAACTATGCTATCCCTCAAGAGGCAGAAGCTTATGTACACAGAATTGGAAGAACA
Source organism: Fusobacteriaceae bacterium (assembly GCA_017984315.1). Taxonomy (GTDB): domain Bacteria; phylum Fusobacteriota; class Fusobacteriia; order Fusobacteriales; family Fusobacteriaceae; genus JAGNZR01. Next base: position 1,725 of record JAGNZR010000053.1, read on the forward strand.
GGAAGAGCAGGAAAAAAAGGTACAGCTATAACTTTCATAACTCCATCTGAATATAGAAAACTTATGTATATTCAAAAAATAGTTAAAACAGAGATAAGACAGGAAAAACTTCCTAGAATAAAAGATATAATTGAAGCTAAAAAAGGTAGAATAATGTCTGAAATAGATGCTATTATTGAAAATGGAGAGTTTAAAAACTTTGATAAAATGACAAATGATTTATTATTAAATTCAGATCCTCATATAATTATTGCTGCATTACTTAAAAATGCTTATGATCATGAACTTGATGAAAGTAACTACAGCGAGATTTCAGTTTCTTCTGATAGAAGAGACAGCACTAGAGGAGATAGAAATCCAAGAGACTCGAGAGATTCAAGAGAACCTAGAGAGAGAAGAGCAAGAGATACTGACAGAGTTCCTGAAGAGGATAGTTTAGATACAACAGGTAAAGTAAGACTGTTTATAGCTATAGGTAAGAAAGACGGGATTACTCTTAAAAAATTATTAGATAAAATAAGTAAGAAAGCTAATGTAGCAGAGAGCAAAATAAGAAATGTTGAGCTTTATGAAAACTTCTCTTTCGTTTCAGTTCCTTTTAAAGAAGCTGAGATTATAATTGATGCTTTTGAAGTAGAAAGAACAGGTAAAAAACCTTTAATTGAAAAAGCAAAAGAGAATAAAAAAAGATAACATAAAAAAGTTTAAATAAAAGGGTGCCACTGATTGAAAATATCAGTGACACTCTTCTTAATATATAAAAAAATATGCTATAATGTATTTATCATATTTTGGAGGGATTTTAATGAAAAAAAGCATGAAATTTTTTTTGATAGGGATAATTACATTTATTATAGTTGTGCTATCATTCTATAATTTTTCAGTTAATAAAAAATATGAATATAATACCCTTTTAGAGATAAATAAAGATATACCTCTTTTAAAATCTTTAGAGAAACTAGAAATATCTAAAACTCTGCCTTTTAAAATACATTTAAAAATCAGAGATGGTGGAAGAGGAATAAAAGCAGGTTACTACGAAATTAAGGGTATGTACTCTTTGAAAGAGGTCATAAATATATTGGAGAGTGGAAGTTCGAAAGTTGAAAAAATAACCATTCCAGAAGGGTATAGTTTGAAAAATATAATAAAAATTTTAATAAAAAATGAGAAGTGGGATTCTGGAAAAATTGAGCAAGCTTTAAAAGAGATTCAATTTCCATACCCTACACCAGAAGGAAATTTTGAAGGTTATTTTTATCCAGAGACTTATCTGATCCCCGCAAATTATACAGAGTATCAAGTTGTAGAAACTATACTGAAAGAGTTTTTAAAAAAATTCCCTCCAGAGCAGTACCCTGATAAAAAAGAGTTTTATGAAAAGCTTATAATGGCATCTATCATAGAGAGGGAAGCTGTTGTGAAAGAGGAGAAACCTTTAATTGCTTCTGTGTTCTATAATAGAATTAAGAAAGGGATGACACTCTCTTCAGACGCTACAGTTAATTATTTGTATGATTATTCTAAAAAAAGAATTTATTATAAAGATTTAGAGATAGATTCTCCATATAATACTTATAAATATAAAGGATTGCCACCAGGACCTATAGCAAGTCCAGATAAAGATTCTATGAATGCAGCATACAAACCTTCTAATACCAGTTATCTATTTTTTGTTGCTAAAGGGGATGGAACACACTTTTTCAGCAAAACTTATAAAGAACATCTAGAGTTTCAAAAAAATAATAATCAAGACAATTAAGATAGAGAGGAAAAATGAAAAATTATTTATTAATAGCTATAAATAGTCAGTATATACACACTAATTTAGCTGTAAGATATTTAAAATCTTATGCTAAAAAACACTTGAATAAAGAGATTGAAATATATGAAACAAATGTAAATAATCAAGTTTTACAAATTGTAAAAGAGATTTATGAAAAATCACCTAAAGTAGTTATATTTTCAACTTATATTTGGAATAGAGAGTATGTATTTAAAATTATAAAAGAGTTAAGGAAAATTCTTCCACAGATAAAAATTGGAGTTGGTGGACCAGAAGCTACCTACATGGGAGAGGAGTACCTACTTTTGAAAGAGCAGGTAGATTTTTTAATTAAAGGGGAAGGGGAGAGAGCTTTTTTAAAAGTTTTAAGCCAGGAGATAGAGGAGTTGAAAGGGGTATATGAGGAGCAGATGCCTCATAACTTAGATGAGATACCTTTTCCTTATTCAGAAGATGAGATAAAAAATGAAAATAAAATATTATATTATGAGAGCTCAAGAGGGTGCCCTTTTAGCTGTTCATACTGCCTATCATCTATAGATAAAGGGGTTAGATATTTTTCTGTTAAAAGAGTAAAAGAGGATCTAACTATATTTTTAAATTCAAACATAAAACTTTTAAAATTTGTGGACCGTACTTTTAATATAAATAAAGAGCGTTATTTAGAGATTTGGAGATTTTTAATAGATAATTATAGAGAGGGGATAACATTTCATTTTGAAATAAATGCTAATATTTTAGATGATGAAAGTATAGAACTTTTAAATGAGGTTCCTAAAGAGTATTTTCAATTTGAAATAGGGGTTCAAAGTACAAATTATGACACTATGGAGAGCATTAACAGAAGAAATCTTCTTAATAAATTAGAAAAAAATGTAAAATATCTGAATAAAAATATACATCTGCATTTAGATTTAATTGCAGGATTGCCACATGAAACTTATGAAATTTTTAAAAAATCTTTTAATTATGTTTATAAATTAAAACCTGAAATGATTCAGCTTGGATTTTTAAAAATATTAAAAGGGACAGAGATGGAAAAAAACAGTGAAAAATATAGTTATCAATATACTGAATTTCCACCATATGAGGTATTATTTAATAAATTTTTAACTTATGATGAAATAAATAAGATAAAGGAAGTTGAGAAACTTTTAAATTTTTACTATAATTCAGAAAAATTTGGAAAAAGTTTAAATTATATAATTGATACATTTTATCATTGCAGCTTCAGTTTTTTTGAAGAGATAAGCAGTTTTTACAAAGAGAGAAAGCTACTTGATATAGGGCATAAAGAGTTGGCACTATTCAATCATTTTATAGATTTTTGCATCTCTAAAGGGTATTCAGATGAGAAATTTTATGAATATTTGAAGTTTGATTACTTAAAAAACGGGAAACCCGGAGCTTATCCACAGTGGTTAATATCGGAAAAAGATTCAGATTTATACGATAAAGCTATTAAAGAGAGAGGGTATAAAACTATAAGAGAGGGTCATAAATTCAGTGAATTGGAGTTTTTTAGCTTCAATGTTTTAAAAGAGGATGAAAATAGTGGCAGAACAGCACTGTTTTTTGATTATAGAGATGGAAGTGTAGAAGAGTTAAAAATATAGGATGTGAGTGATGAAAATAGAGGATCTTATTAAAAATTTAATAAAAAGTAAACTTTTAGAAAAAGGGGAAAGA
>JAGNZR010000054.1:0-3473 GCA_017984315.1 Fusobacteriaceae bacterium
AAGTATAGATACTTAGATATTAGAAGACCTCAAATGCTGAATAATCTGAAAATGAGACATAAGATGATTATGGCTATAAGAAACTATATGGATGAGCAAGGGTTCTTAGATATAGATACTCCAGTTTTAACTAAATCTACTCCAGAAGGAGCTAGAGACTTTTTAGTGCCTAGCAGAATCAGCCAAGGGGAGTTTTATGCACTGCCACAGTCACCACAAATTTTTAAGCAATTATTGATGATAGGTGGAATTGAAAAATATTTCCAAATTGCTAAATGTTTTAGAGATGAGGATTTAAGAGCAGATAGACAACCTGAGTTTACACAGCTAGATATAGAGATGTCTTTTGTTGAGCAAAATGACATTATGGATACTATTGAAGGGCTTGCAAAAAGAGTATTTAAAAACGTTACTGGGGAGTCAGCAGATTATGAGTTTCCAAGAATGCCATATGCTGAAGCTATGGAGAGATATGGGTCAGATAAACCTGATATTAGATTTGGAGTAGAGTTAAAAGAGTTATCAGATATAGTTAAAGATGCAGGGTTCCAAGCTTTTAAAACTTGTATAGAGAATGGTGGAGTAGTTAAAGCAATAGTTGCACCAGGTGCTTCTGAAAAATTCTCAAGAAAAGTTTTAGATGAGTACCAAGATTATGCAAAAACATATTTTGGAGCTAAAGGTTTAGCGTATATTAAATTAACTGAAGAGGGAATAACATCACCTCTTGCTAAATTCTTCAGTGAAGAGGAGATGGCAGCAATTATCGCTAGAACAGAAGCTAAAAAAGGCGATGTAATTTTAATAGTTGCTGATGTTAAGAAAGTTGTATATGCTTCTTTAGGAGCTTTAAGACTTAGAATAGGAAAAGAGTTAGATTTAATAGATAACAATGAATTTAAATTCTTATGGGTAGTAGATTTCCCAATGTTTGAGTATTCAGAAGAGGAAGGAAGATATCAGGCCCAGCACCACCCGTTCACATCTATAAAACCAGAAGATATGAATGCATTTATGGGTGGAGAGATGGAAAACATCAGAACTAACTCATATGATATGGTTCTAAATGGTTCTGAAATTGGTGGAGGTTCTATTAGAATATTCAACCCTGAAATCCAAGAAAGAGTATTTGAAAAATTAGGATTATCTTACCAAGAAGCAAGAGAGAAGTTTGGATTCTTTATTGATGCATTTAAATACGGTGCACCACCTCATGGAGGACTTGCATTTGGAATTGATAGATGGTTGATGGTTATGTTAAAAGAAGGATCTATAAGAGATGTAATCCCATTCCCTAAGACAAATAAAGGGCAGTGTTTAATGACTGAAGCGCCTAATAAAGTAGATGAAGCACAATTAAAAGAGCTTTCATTGTCACTGGCAAAACATACAAAGTAAAAAAAAGTTGTAAAAAAAAAAAAATAATGCTATAATCCCATTAATTAAAAGAAATCTGACTTATTCGCTATTTTCAGGAGGTTTTGGGCCTAATGTCGTCTAGGGGACTGGCGCTATCGTCATTAGTTCAGGGAAATCACGAAACTTATAGTTTACGGATCCTGTATTTTGGTGATATCTGGTTACCACCTATTTTGTTGGCGACTAAAACCGTAATGAAGGCGGTAAGTCGGATCTTTTAAACGGGAACTTTGTTCCCTTTTTTATTTTCTTAAAAAAATGTGAGTTTAAGATCCAAGGAGGATGTTTTGATAAATTTAATAGATAAACAGATTTCAAATATTTTTGAAAATGCTGTTAAAAAAATATATAGTGAATACGATTTAAAACCGATAGAAATTTCTGCAGCAACAAATGAGAAGTTTGGAGATTTTCAAACTAATATAGCTATGATGAACTCTAAAATAATTGGGAAAAACCCAAGAGTTATAGCTGAAGAGGTTATAAATGCAATATCTGAAAATGATATAATTGAAAAATTAGAAATAGCAGGACCAGGTTTTATTAATATTTTTTTAAAGGATAATTTTTTAGGGGAATATGTAAAAAAATCAGTAACTGAAGGGGTAGATTTTTCTTTCTTAAATAGAGAAGGGGAAGTTATAATAGATTTTTCATCTCCAAATATAGCTAAAAGGATGCATATAGGGCATTTAAGATCAACAATAATTGGTGAATCTGTAAAAAGGATTTATAATTATTTGGGGTATAAGACTGTTGGAGATAACCATATAGGAGACTGGGGAACTCAATTTGGGAAACTGATAATTGGGTACAGAAGATGGTTAAACCAAGAAGCTTATAAAGAGAATGCTATTGAAGAGTTAGAAAGAGTTTATGTTGAATTTTCTAACCTTGCAGAAGAAGATCCAAGCATGGAAGAGGAAGCAAGATTAGAACTTAAAAAACTTCAAGATGGTGATGAAGAGAATACAAGATTATGGAAAGAGTTTATTCAAGTTTCATTAGATGAATATAATAAGCTATACAAAAGAATGGATATCTCTTTTGATACATATAACGGGGAGTCTTTTTATAACAATATGATGCAAGGTGTTGTAGACGAACTTGTAGAAAAAGGGATTGCAGTAGTTGATGATGGAGCTAAAGTAGTATTTTTTGATGAAAGTGAAAAATTGAATCCATGTATAGTTCAAAAGAAAGATGGAGCATTTTTATATTCAACATCAGATATAGCAACTGTAAAATACAGAAGAGAGACTTATAATATAAATAAACTTATCTATTTAACTGATGAGAGACAGCAAGACCACTTTAAGCAGTTCTTTAGAATAACTGAAAAGTTAGGGTGGGATGTAGAAAAACATCATATTTGGTTCGGAATAATGAGATTTGCCGATGGGGTATTCTCAACAAGAAAGGGTAATGTTATAAGACTTGAACAGTTGCTTGATGAAGGAAAGAAAAGAGCCTATGACGTTGTAAATGAAAAAAATCCTGATTTATCAGAAGAGGAGAAAAATAATATTGCAGAAATAGTAGGAATGGGAGCTATAAAATATGCAGATTTATCTCAAAATAGACAAAGCTCAATAATATTCGATTGGGATAAAGTTTTAAGTTTTGATGGAAATACAGCACCTTACTTACAATACTCTTATGCAAGAATAAAATCTATCTTAAGAAGAGCAGAAGCAGAATCTCATAAAGTTGATCTGAATAAAGAGATGATATTTGAATCTCCAATTGAAAGAGGGCTAGCACACCAAATCACACTATTTAATGATATGGTTTTAAAAGCTTCTGAAGGGTGTAAACCTAACCTTATTGCAGATTATCTTTTTGAACTTTCTAAAAAGTTTAATAGTTTCTACAATAGTTGCCCTATATTAAATCAAGAGAAGTCACTGCTAGAATCAAGATTGTTATTAGCTTCATTAACTGCTGAAACAATAAAAACAGGGCTGTCTTTATTAGGGATAAAAACTTTAGAAAGAATGTAGATAAATTGGCTGCTTTAATGCAGCCTTTTTTTTAAATATCTTATTTTAATT
>JAGNZR010000054.1:3573-5188 GCA_017984315.1 Fusobacteriaceae bacterium
TTTGATATGATAAATTTTTTAATCCCTAATTTTATAAAAGAGGGAAAAAAACATATAACTATAGGGATTGGTTGCAGTGGTGGAAAGCATAGATCAGTAACTTTTGTAAATTTATTGGAAAAAGAGCTTTTAAAATATAAAAATTTAAGAGTTTTTAAAACTCATAGAGAGGAAGAGAGAGGGCATTGGAAAAGATAAGTTTTATAAAAAGGTTAGAACTTAAAGAGAAATTAAAAGATATTCCAGAGCAGCCAGGGGTCTATTTAATGAAAAATGACTCCAAAATCATATATGTAGGAAAAGCTAAAAATTTAAGAAACAGAGTTTTATCATATTTTGTGAAAGAGTCAGATAATGCAAAAACAAAAGAGCTGGTAAAAAATATAACCGATATTGAATTTTTTTTATGTAATACAGAAGTAGATGCCCTTATATTAGAAAATAATTTAATAAAAAAACACTCCCCAAAATATAATATAGCTTTAAAAGATGAAAAAACATATCCATATTTAAAATTAACTAAAGAGAGATTTCCAACTTTAAAGACAATAAGGACTACAAAAGAGTTGGATAATAAAAATGGGATTTATTTCGGCCCTTACCCTATGGGAGTTTCTAATTTAAAAAGAGCTATTATTAGAATCTTTAAAATCCGTGACTGCAGCAGGGATATGGATAAAGTGTATTCAACACCCTGCTTAAAATATTATATGCATTTCTGTACAGGACCATGTGTATATAAAGAGCATGAAAAAGAGTATACTGAAATGGTAGAAGGTGCAATTAAAGTATTAAAAGGGGAAGGGAAAAGCTATATAAATATATTAGAAGGCAAAATGAAAGAAGCTTCAGATAATATGAAATTTGAAGAAGCCATTGTCTATAGAGGTCAAATTCAAGAGATAAAAAATACAGTTATAAATCAAGTGACAGATTATAAAAAATATATAGATGAAGATTACATAGTATTTAGACTTGAAAAAAAGAATATTTTTATTGTTACTATTGGTTGTAGAGATGGAAAAATTATAAGCAAAGAGAGTATTTCTATCCCAATAGAGGATAAAATATATGAAGATATAGGGGAGTTAGTTATTGTAAATTATTATTTAAAACATTACCCTCCTAAAAATATTATTATAGATTATCAATTAGATGACAAAGAAAAAACTTTAAAAGAGTGGCTGCAAAAAAATTACAATGTAGCTACTAATTTTTATTTTCCTAAAATAAAAAGCAGAAGAAGAGAGCTTCTGAATATGGCACAACTTAATCTAGATAAATATATAGAGAGTTATTACAATAAAAAAGATGTTTTAGAGAGAGGGTTAAAAGAGATACATAAAATTTTGAAATTAAAGAATTTTCCAAGAAGGATAGAGTGTTTTGATATATCAAATATTCAAGGAAAAGATGCTGTGGCCTCTATGAGTGTTTCTATAGAAGGGGTAACTACACCAAGGGAGTATAGAAAGTTTAAAATAATGACAAAAGATACCCCAGATGATTTTGAGATGATGAGGGAAGTAATAACTAGAAGATATTCTAAATTAAAAAAAGAGGAGTTTCCTGATATGGTTTTAATTGACGGAGGGATTGGTCAGATAAATGCTGT
>JAGNZR010000055.1 GCA_017984315.1 Fusobacteriaceae bacterium
TTGTTATTGTCTTCATCAAAAACATGTGCCCCTTTAGCTTTTTTTATAAAAATAGGAAAATCTCTTTTTACACATTGAAAAGCTCTTACTGGACTATTTACACCACCAGGTATAATTTTTATTGCTTCTTCATATATAAGTCTTGAATTTTTTGTTTTTTCCAATAATGTATTCTCCATTTATCTCTCCTTTTAACCCTTTAGCCAGTTTGCTATATCTTTAGCATGATAAGTAATTATTATTGAAGCTCCTGCTCTTTTCATTGCAAACATATTCTCCATTACTATCTCTTTCTCATTTATCCAACCATTTTGTGCAGCAGCTTTTACCATAGAGTACTCACCACTTACATTATATATAGCAATCGGTGTCTTTATCTCACTTTTTAAAGCTTTTACAACATCTAAATATGCCAGTCCAGGCTTTACCATTACAATATCTGCCCCTTCTTCTATGTCACTTTGAGCTTCAGATAGATAGTTGCTGCTATTTCTAAAATCTAATTGATAAGTTTTTCTATCCCCTTTAGGAGCAGAATCAGCTATATCTCTAAAAGGACCATAATAGCTAGATGAGTATTTCACAGCATAAGACATTATTGGAAGGTTTAAAAATCCATTTTTATCTAGACTCTCTCTTATTTTTAAAATTCTTCCATCCATCATATCAGATGGAGCTACAATATCAGCTCCTGCCTGTGCATGAGACAGTGCAATTTTAGCAATTATATCTATTGATTCATCATTTAATATCTCATCATTTTCCACAATTCCACAGTGTCCATCATTAGTATATGCACATAGACATACATCAGTTACTATTAAAAAACTTGGAAAATTTTTCTTAATATATCTGATAGCTTCTTGTACTATTCCATTTTCAGCAAATGCACTACTACCTGCTAAATCTTTTGTTTTTGGTATTCCAAATAGTAAAAGATTTTTTATCCCTAATTTTTCTAATTCTACTAACTCATCATGTAGCATATCTATAGAAAATCTATATTGATTTGGCATTGATGAGATGCTCTCTTTTATCTGATTACCCTCTTTTATAAAAAGTGGATAAACTAACTCTTTTAAATTTATATCTACATCTCTGAATAACTCTCTGATACTCTCACTGCTTCTAACTCTTCTTCCACGCTTAAACATTTATATCTCCTTTTATCACTTCAATTACACCTTTTGCTGTAAACTCTTTAGATTCTAAATAAAGCTCCATCCCTTTATCTCTTATTGTTTTGGTAGTTACCTCTCCAATAGAAACAATTTTTTTCCCTTGCAGAACTTTAATATCTCCATTGATGCTTTTATAAAATGCTTCCACAGCAGATGAACTTAAAAAAGTTATATACTCTACTTTTTCTAGATAATTTTTAACTGTTTCAATATCATTAATTTTTAAATCTGTATTATAAGCTATTATTTTACTAAAATTCCTGTTGTACATTTTTTCCCAAGAGCTGATATTGCAAGGAGATATATTAGATGTAACAACTAATATTTCACTCCCTAACTCTGTATAATCTAATGAGTATTTAACTAACTCATCTATTGTATATTTTTGTGGCATAAAATCTGGATATATTTTGTACTTTAAAAGTTCCTCTTTAGTTTTTTCTCCAACTACACCTATTTTTTTACCTAAAAGAACTCTTATATCTTTAATCTCTTCCATGAAAAATTTAACTCCGTTAGGGGAATTAAAAAGTATTGCTGAATATCTCTCTAAATTATCTAGCTCCATTTGATTTTTATTTATTTCAATAAAAGGAAGCTCATGTATTTCAGCACCTAGCTTTAATAAATCTTCTGAAAATTCATTGCTGTTTACACTGTCTCTAGTAATTAAAATTTTCTTACCATACAGCTCTCTGTTTTCTAGCCACTTCAATGACTCTCTTAAATTTACTACATCTCCTACAACTGTTATTGATGGAGATTTAATATTATTCTCTACAGATTTTACATATATATCCTCTAATACACCTGTGATCACTCTTTGTTTTGCAGTTGTTCCTGACTGAATAATTGCAACTGGAGTATCTGCTTTTTTCCCGTTCTTTATTAAACTTGATGTTATATTGTTAAGGTTTTGAACACCCATTAAAAAGATAAGTGTCCCTTCTAATTTTGCAATTGTTTTATAATCAAGTTCTACATTATCATCAGATAAATGACCAGTAAATACATGGAAAGAGTTAGCAACCCCTCTATGAGTCACAGGGATCCCTGAATACTCTGGTACAGATATAGCTGAAGTCACTCCTGGAACAAGTTCAAACTCTCCACCATATTTTTTCAAGTGGATTATCTCTTCTCCCCCTCTTCCAAAAACAAAAGGATCTCCACCTTTCAATCTTACAACTATTTTTCCCTCTAAATATTTTTTTACAATTGTTTCATTTATCTCTAACTGAGTCTCTCCACCAGTTGTACTCTCTTTACCTACATAGATAAGCTCTACATCTTTTTTAGCAAATTGAAGTATTTTTGGATCAATTAATCTATCATAGATAATACATTCAGCCATCTCTACGCACTGCTTACCTTTAATAGTTAAAAGATCTAATGTTCCTGGACCTGCTCCTACAAAATAGACTTTACCTTTTTTCATATATTCTCCTTTTTATGTTCATTGCCATATTTTGCGCAATAACTACCCCTTTATTTACATCATCTTCAATTATCTCTTTATATTCTATACCTTCATAAAAATAATTCCCAACCATTCTTATTTTATCATTATGAAGTTTAGCAGAGCACCCCATAGCAACATGGCATCCACCATCAAATATTTTAGAAAACTCTCTTTCAATCATAACCACTCTCTCTATATCATGATTATGAATTTTTCTTAAATAACTTATTATCTCAGAATCATCCTCTCTACACTGAATGTATAGGGCACCTTGTGCTGGTGCAGGAACAAATTTCTCCTCTTCTAAATACTCTGTGATAAACTCTTCTAATCCAACTCTTTTAAGCCCTGCCGCTGCTAAAATAATTGCATCATACTCACCATCTCTTAATTTTTTTATTCTTGTATGGATATTTCCACGTATAGGTTTTATAACTAAATCATCTCTTAAATTAGTTAACCCCATTGTACGTCTTAGTGAACTTGTTCCAATAATACTGTTTTTAGGTAGCTCTTCTAATTTCAGATTTGTGTTAGATATTATAACATCCCTGTTGTCCTCTCTAATTGGGATTGCACCGCATATCAGTCCTGGGGGAGAGATACTTGGCATATCTTTCATAGAGTGGACTGCTAAATCGATGCTTCCATCTAATAGCTCCTGCTCTATCTCTTTTGTAAAGAAACTTTTAAGTGATGAATCACTATTGTTATAATTACTCTTTAAATCTTTATCCCCACTTGTAACAATCACTTTTATATCACACGTTATATGTGGTGATGTCTCTTCTATAATAGTTTTTATATATTCGCTTTGTGCTAGAGCAAGTTTACTTCCTCTAGTTCCAATAGTAATTTTCTTTTTCATATATTTATCCTTAAAATTAAGATTTTTTTTCAACTCTTCAAATTTATTATCTATTAAATATAGATACTCATTTATAATTATCTCTCTATTCTGCTTATTTTCACTATATAGTTTCAATATAGCATCTAAATTAAACAGTTTAATTTTTTCATCATTAAGTTTACCAATTGCTGGTTCTATATCTCTAGGCATTGCTAAATCTAAAAGTATATACTCTTTATTTGGAGTTATACACGATTTAAACTCATCTTCTCTGATTATGTAATGAGGTGCAGAAGTTGCTGATATGATAATGTCACTATTTGCAATCTCAGCATATTTATCCTCAAATGAAACTAATCTGCATCCGTATTTTTCTGTAATTTCAATTGCATTGTGAGTTGTTCTGTTAGTTATAGAAAGATTTTTACAACCTATTTTTTTCAATATTCTCATTATTCCATTAGCTAGCTTTCCAACACCTAAAACTAATATGTTTTTATCTATTAAGCTCTCCCCAATTGCTTTTTCTAAAAAAATCACACTAAGACCTTCAATAGATATACCATTAGAAGAGATTTGGCTTAAATTTCTAAACTCTTTTCCTAAAGAGATCCCTTTATTAAAAATAATATTAATAACTCTTGAAGAGTGTTTGAATTCTTGAGAGCTCATAAATGCAATCTTGATTTGTGATAAAATCTGATCTTCACCCTTTATAACTGAATGAATACCACATACTAACTGGAAAAAATAATATACAGCTTCTCTTCCTATTTTATTTATTGAAAGCCCCATATGCTCAAAATTTTTATATACCTCTTCATAATCGCTGATTTTATATAGTTCTATGTAAAGTTCAGTACGAAGGCATGTTGGTAAATAAACATACCCTTTTATTTTGTTCTCTTTATGCAGTGTATCTAATATTTTTTGAGGGGAGTTTTTCATAAATCTCTCCCTCTCTTGAAGATTGAATTTTTCATAACTGATACCTAGTACCAAAAATCTATTTAAGTCCATTTTTATTTACCTCTATGTTATATTTAAATTATCTCTCTATCTTCCATAATTTTTTCAACTAACCCCTCTAAAGTGAAAAATATCTCTCCATAATTTTCACTATCAGGTCTTTTTAAAAAAATTAATTTACATTGTGACTCTAAACAAGCTTCTATTTTTTCTTTCTCCCCACCATTGATACCTGAATTTTTTGTTATTAAATGCTTTATACTATAGTCTTTTATTATAACTTTATTCATCTCTTTAGAAAAAGGACCTTGAAGAGCTATAATATTTTTAGGCAATACCCCTATTTCAAAACATTTTTTTATTACATTATAATCAGGTAGTATTCTAAAGTATATATTCTTTAAATTTTTCAAATCTCTGAATTTCTCAATGCAGTTTCCACCTAATGTGACAAGTATATTTCCATCTAATTTTTCAACTAATTCAGTTATCTCTTCAATACTGTTGCAAATACTAGAATCTGTTATCTCATTTATATTAAAATCATAACTCTTTCTATGAAATCTAAAATATTCAATTTCAAATTTTTTAGCTGCATTCACTGCATTTTTACTCACTTCTTTAGCATAGGGGTGACTTAAATCTATGACTTTTTTTATTTTTTTTTTAA
>JAGNZR010000056.1 GCA_017984315.1 Fusobacteriaceae bacterium
TCATAACTCTTTCTATGAAATCTAAAATATTCAATTTCAAATTTTTTAGCTGCATTCACTGCATTTTTACTCACTTCTTTAGCATAGGGGTGACTTAAATCTATGACTTTTTTTATTTTTTTTTTAAGTAGAAAACTCTCCATTTCATTTGAATCTAGTCTTCCTACAAAAACCTCTATATTTGAATCTATCTCTTTTATAAGCTCTTTACTATACTCACTTATTACAGTAGCTACAATTTCTTTACTGATACCATAACTCTTAATATGTTTAAAGAACTCTATAGATTCACTAGTCCCACCTATGACCCAAATCATATTTTATAACCTCTTGGAGTTATCATTTTCCCTTGTGAATCTACATAAGTTTTAGAATTCCCTATTATTAGCATAGTAAACATATCTATATCAAGATCTAAAAAATCTTTTAATGTTGAGGCAGTATAACTCTCCCCTATACGTCCAATATTTTTTAAAATTGCCACTGGAGTATCATGCTTTTTATATTTAAGCATTATCTCTTGAGCTTTTTTTATCTGCCAATCTCTCCCTTTGCTTTTTGGATTATATATAGAGATTATTAAATCTGAGTCTGAGCAGCAATGTATTCTTTTTTCAATAACATCCCAGTCAGTCATAAGGTCACTTAGACTTATTGTGGCAGAATCATGCATAATAGGTGCTCCTGCAAGGGCTGCTCCTGCAATAGATGATGTTATTCCAGGTATAACTTCTACAGGAATGTTTTCACTGCTTAAAATTTCAAGCATTGGTCCTGCCATTCCGTATATTCCTGAATCTCCACTACTTATAAGGGCAACACTTTTCCCTTGCTTATATATTTCAACGCACTCTTTACATCTCTCTATCTCTTTTTTCATTCCTGAAGAGATTATCTCTTTATCTTTAAATTCATCTTTTATCAGATCAATATAAACTGAATAACCGATAATTACATCTGAATTTTTTAGGGTATCATAAGCTCTTTTAGACATATCATCTAAATTACCTGGACCTATCCCTACAATATATATCTTTTTAATACTCATTATTTATCTCCCTTAAACTATTAGAATTTTCATATATTGAAACAGTAACTCCTTCTTGCACAAATTTCTCAAGGATAAACTCCCCTTTTTTATCTGAAGTCAGGTATGCCACAGGAGCTGATACTGCTGATACACCTACTCTCTCTAGAACAAAACTTGAACTTTTAAAAGATAATGGACAGTTATTAATCTCCTCTCTTGAAACTATTTTAAGATCAACACCTAAAATAGTTGAGCACTGGATGATTCCTATTTCATCTTTTTTTAAATCTACTGTTGCAATATGCTTTATACTTTTTTCAGAAATATTTGCCTTTTTTAACGCTGTTTTTATAGCATTTAAAACTATCTCTGTTGGAACTCCTCTTCTACAACCTACTCCTAAAATAATATCTTTAGGATAAAGCTGTGTTATCTCAATTTTTTCCCTATTTGATATAATTACAACGCCATCTGGGGAAGGACTATTTTTACTCTCCATTACATTGACGTTTTTTGGAAGAGATAATCCAACATTTTTATTATCTACAATTAGAGAGGTTAGATTTTTAGCCTCTTCTAAACTCTTCATATTACAATTTAGCTTTTCTGCTAAAGTATCTATTGCAATTTTTCCTGTAATGTCAGAAGATGTGGTAATTATTGGAATTATATTTAATTTATCGCAAATAACCTTTGTAAATAAGTTCCCACCGCCAATATGCCCAGAAATAAGTGAGATTGCAAAAGTGATATTTTCATCTATTACTATAACTGCTGGATCTAAATCTTTTTTATTTATATACTTTGAAATAGTTCTTACAACTATTCCAGTTGCCATTATGAAAATATGAAAACTGTATTTATTAAAATTTTCTTCAACAGCTACATTTAAATTTTCAAACTGCTCAGTTTCAGCAATGTTGAATTTTTTTAAACTAAATACAGTTCCTCCAATAGCCTTTGATACTTCCACTGCTCTATTACCACCATTTCTCGTTATAGACCAGATGGCTATTTTCATTTTTGAATCCCTTCTCTAAATTCATGAGTAAAAGTTTTATCGTAAAGCTTTGATTTTTCATAATCACCATCTATAAAATCCCCAACTAATATTTGAGCAGTCTTTTTTATATCTGATTTTTTTATTTGCTCTGATATAGTTTCTAAAGTCCCTATAACTATCTTTTGATCATCCCATGTTGCTTTTTGTACAACAGCAACAGGTGTTGTTATTGGGTAATGGTGTAAAAGTTTTTCAACAACTTCATCTATCATCTGTACAGATAAAAATATTGCCATTGAAGCTTTATGAGCTGCTAAACTCTCTAAAGACTCTTTTTCTGGAACCTCTGTTCTTCCACTTAATCTTGTGCAGATAACTGTTTGAGTAATCCCTGGAAGAGTAAACTCTTTTTTAATTGCTGCTGCTGAAGCTAAAAATGATGAAACACCAGGAATAACTTCATAATCTATGTTATATTCATCTAAAATATCCATCTGCTCTTTTATTGCACCATAAATTGATGGATCTCCAGTGTGAACTCTTGCTATAACTCTACCAGCTAAAAAACCATCCACTATAACTTGTATAACCTCTTCTAAATACATATTTGCACTGTTATATATAACTGCGTCTTTTTTAGCGCACCCTATTATTTCTGGATTTACAAGTGATCCTGCATATATAATAATATCTGCTCTTTCTACAATTTTTCTTCCTTTAACAGTTATTAAATCTGGATCTCCTGGTCCTGCTCCTACAAAATAAACTCTTACCACTTTTTAATTCCCCCTTTTTTCAATATTAATGTAGAAAAATAGCTAAGCTCGTTGGGATCTATATCATTTAAATCGTAATATATCTCTTGACTCTCTTTTCCTGAATTAGATACTAAAACTACATTATTTTCATTTTTAGTTTCAAATATTACCTCTTTTAGTCTAGAAAAATTTCTAGTTACTTTCATAAACACAATGTTATCCGACCCTTCAATCTCTTTTAATATATCAACCTCGCTATTTAAAGAGATTATTTTTAATGATTCATCTCCATAAACTAATGGTAAATTTATTCTAGATGAGATATCAATAAATGTAGGGATTCCTGAAACTGTTTTTACTTTATGTGTTTCTTGAATCTCATCTAATAAATAAGCGTATGTGCTGTAAATCATAGGATCCCCTATTGTTACAAAACCTACATTTTTATTGTCATCTAAACAATTTTTTATTTTTTCTACATTCTCTTTTCTTGATTTTTTTCTAATTGAGATCTCTTTATTCATTGAAAACTCTAAAAATAGTTTTTCAATATTATCTTTCAGATGGGACTGAACAATGGAGTAGGCAACACTCCCCTCTCCAAGTTTTGCCTCTGGAAGGACCAAGACATCTATTTTTTTTAATGTATCTATTGCTTTTAATGTCAGCATCTCTGAATCTCCAACACCAACACCTATACCGTATAAAGTACTCATAACTCCCCCTTTTCAGCAGTAATAATATAAATCGGGTTATTCCCCATCATAAATGTATAACCACCTTTTTTCTCTCCTCTGCTCACACTTATATTGCAAATCTCTATATTTTTAAACTTTAGCTCCTCTAATAAAGATTTTGCAGTTGCTAGGCTTTCTAATGCAATGACATTTATTACTAATTTAGAATCCTCTGATGAGTACTTTATGAAGTGCTTAAGAATCTCTTTCAGTTCTCCACCATTTCCACCAATAAACATCCTGTCATACTCTATATTAGGTAAAACATCTAATGCATTCCCTTTTAATAGCTCTACATTATTACAACTAAATTTTTTTATATTGCTCTCTATTAATTTATGCCCCTCTTGATTTTTTTCAATTGAGTAAACCTTTCCAGATTTTAAATATGTAGCTGCTTCTATAGAGATACTTCCTGTTCCAGCTCCAACATCTATTAAAGTAGAACTCTCTTTAAGCTGCAATTTAGCAATAGAGATAGCCCTTACCTCTTGTTTTGTAATAGGGACTTTTCCAGTTATAAACTCACAATCATATATGTGCACAACGCTCACTCCTTTTTTCTAATACAATAACTGAAGGGGTATCTGTAGAAAAATTATAACTTTCATACTGGCTTACTTTAAAAGAATAGATTTTTTCATTTTCATATGAAAGGTTTTCCCCAATGATTACTTGAATATCATTTAAATTATTTACTATTAATTTCTTTGAAATAGTTTTCCAGTTATTATGTTTGTCAGTTAACATTACAATCCCATCTTTACTAAAATTTAAGTGAGGGATAAAATCTAAATCTCTTCCATGAAGGCTCACCAATAAGTAGTTATGCCAGCATTTTTTTAATTTTCCAAACATATATTGAAATGAAGAGATTGCAGGGATAACTTCTATATTTTCATGAAACTTGCTAGGGATACTTCTCATTATGTAATCTAAAAGACTGTAAAATCCAGTATCACCTGAGACAATTACTGAAACCAATCTGTTTTCCCCTTGATATGCTAACTCATTTTTTAATATCTCTGCTATTTCTGTTATTTTATTCAACACAACACATCTTTCCAGCAAGCAGATAGATTGAACGCTCTCAATATGTCTTTGATTTCCAATTATTAAATTGCTTTTTTCTATATAACTTTTCCCTTTACAACTTAAGAGTTCAACATCTCCTGGTCCTAAACCAATTATTTTAATTTTACAGATCAATCTCACTCTCCTTTATTTTTCATTTCTTTATTAATTATTTAATATCTCTTTTATTAAAGTATAAAATTCTTTACTATGTCCTAAAACTTCTCCAGTAAAATCAAAAATCAAAGTTTCACACTTCAAATTATTATGAATATGCTCATGAGATTTTTTTGAAACTTTTTCTGAAATATAATTGAAAAACTCTCTATTTTCTATATATTTTGATGCTTCATCCACAGTGTT
>JAGNZR010000028.1 GCA_017984315.1 Fusobacteriaceae bacterium
TAGCTTGGTAAAAATAGCTACGGGGGTACACCTGGTCACATTTCGAACCCAGAAGTTAAGCCCGTAAACGCTGAAGGTACTTGGTGGGAAGCTGCCCGGGAGAATAGGAATTTGCCAAGCTTTTTTTCTTAAATTTATTATTTAAGAGGAAGAAAGATAGGTCAATAGTTCAATTGGTAGAGCACTAGTCTCCAAAACTAGGTGTTGGGGGTTCGAGTCCCTCTTGGCCTGCCATTCGTTATTAATTGGAGTTGTTGAAAAACAGCTCTTTTTTTTTATTATTTATAAAAAGTTAAAAGAATACAAAGTATAATATTTACTGTTTGCTAGAAAGTTGAATGAAAAAAATTCGAAAAACTATGTATTTTTAATAAAAAAAAATTGACAAAACATGAAAGAAGTGATATTATTAACAATGTCTATGAGAAGTATATCAATTTAAAAACTCTCTTAATTACCATAGTTATTATTGTATGGGAGGATCTAAAAAGATACCGTTAGAGCAAGTGGAGGTGTAAGAGTTGAGAGTAAATATTCAGTTAGAATGTACAGAGTGCAAAAGAAGAAACTACAGTACATCAAAAAACAAAAAGAACACTACTGAGAGATTAGAAATAAACAAATTTTGTAAGTGGGATAAAAAAGTTACTGTACATAAAGAAACTAAAAAATAGTATTAAAATTATTTAAAGTGAGTTACAAACATGCAGGTCAATAGTTCAATTGGTAGAGCACTAGTCTCCAAAACTAGGTGTTGGGGGTTCGAGTCCCTCTTGGCCTGCCATTTTTTAATAAAAAATCATAAGGTGGTTTCGGATGAATCTATTAAAAGGGATAAAAATGGAATATTCCAAGGTTCAATGGCCTAAAAAATCAAAAACAAAACATGCAACTGTGTGGGTAGTTGTAATGACTAGCATGTTAAGTTTATACTTGGGAGTTTTTGATATAATTGCTTCTAGACTGTTAAGATTACTCACGTCTTTAATCGGAGGGTAATATGGTAGATAATACAAATATTGAAAAAAAAATTGAAAAAAAATGGTTTATGATACATACGTATTCTTCATATGAGAAGAAAGTAAAAACAGACTTAGATCAAAAGATAGATGCTTTAGGTATGAGAGATGTTGTTAGCAGAATTCTTGTTCCAGAAGAAGAAACGGTGGAAACTGTGAGAAATAAGAAAAAGGTTGTGGCTAGAAAACTGTTTCCAGGATATGTTATGTTGGAGATGTTAGCGACAAGAGAAGAGACTGAAACTGGTATTAACTATAAAGTAGATTCTGATGCATGGTATGTAGTTAGAAATACAAATGGTGTTACTGGGTTTGTTGGTGTTGGATCAGATCCTATTCCTATGGAAGATTATGAGGTTAAAAACATTTTCAAGACTATAGGTTATGAAGAAGAAAAGGTAATAAGAGAAGTAGTTAGAGTAGATTTTGAAATCGGTGACTTAGTAGAGATCATAGAAGGACCTTTAGAAGGAAATCAAGGAAAGATTTGCGAAATTGACTGTGAACATGGAAAAATAAAGGTTATGCTTGAAATATTCGGAAGAATGACTTCTACTGAGACAGAAGTTGCAAGTGTAAAGAAAGTTTTATAAGAAAAAAAGAAGAAAAGCGAAAAATCGCGGAGGTGTAATAAAACAATGGCAAAAGAAGTAGTTAAAATTATAAAGTTACAATTACCTGCAGGAAAGGCTAATCCAGCTCCACCAGTAGGACCAGCTTTAGGACAACACGGAGTTAACATCATGGAATTCTGTAAAGGGTTCAATGCTAAAACTCAAGATAAAGCAGGATGGATCATCCCAGTTGAAATTTCTGTATATAACGACAGATCTTTCACATTTATCTTAAAAACTCCACCAGCATCGGATTTATTAAAGAAAGCTGCTGGAATCCAATCAGGAGCTAAAAATTCTAAAAAAGAAACTGTTGGATCAGTAAACAAAGCTAAATTAAAAGAGTTAGCAGAGACAAAAATGTCTGATTTAAACGCAGGATCTATAGAAGCTGCTATGAATATATTAGCAGGATCTGCAAGATCAATGGGAATAAAAATAGTAGACTAATTATAGAAAAGATTTAAGGGTTTTATTTTAGTGGTAGGATGAAAAAAAGTAATCCTGTGACCACATAGAGGAGGAAACAAATATATGGCAGGTAAAAAATACCAAGAAATAGCTAAGCTAGTTGAAATTGGGAAATTATATGATGTAAACGCAGGACTTGAGCTTGTTGCTAAAACTAGAACAGCTAAGTTCGTAGAAACTGTAGAAGTAGCATTAAGATTAGGAGTAGATCCTAGACATGCTGATCAACAAGTTAGAGGTACTGTTGTATTACCACACGGAACTGGAAAAACAGTTAAAGTGTTAGCAATAACTTCAGGTGCAAATATAGATAAGGCTTTAGAAGCAGGTGCTGATTATGCAGGTGCTGAAGAGTATATCGAAAAAATCCAACAAGGATGGTTCGATTTCGATTTAGTAATCGCTACTCCAGACATGATGCCTAAATTAGGTAGATTAGGAAAAATATTAGGAACAAAAGGATTAATGCCAAATCCAAAATCAGGAACAGTTGCAACTGATATAGCAGGTGCAGTATCTGAATTTAAAAAAGGTAAGTTAGCTTTCAGAGTTGACAAATTAGGATCAATCCATGTACCAATCGGTAAATGTGATTTCGATGCTGAAAAATTACATGAAAACTTCAAAGCATTCTTAGGTGAAATCATCAGATTAAAACCTTCTGCTTCAAAAGGTCAATACTTAAGAACTGTAGCAGTTTCTTTAACAATGGGACCAGGAGTTAAAATGGATCCAATTTTAGTTACAAAGCATATAGAAGGTAAAAACTAAAATTGTTAAAACAGTTGGATAAAATTTAATATAGATCCAAACCAAAGACAGTAGGTGAGCAATCATAAAACCTACCGAGGTTGGAGTAGTGATGTTCGCTAACCTCAGAGTCATGAACATGTAATACCTCCGTCCTCAAAGACGGAGGTAATTTTTAGAAAACAGAGGAGGTGAATCAATATGGCAAATCAAGTTAAAGAAAAACTTGTAGCGGAATTGGTTGAAAAAATTTCAAAAGCACAATCTATCGTTTTAGTTGATTATCAAGGGTTATCAGTTAATGCTGAGACAGCTTTAAGAAAAACTTTAAGAGAAAATGGTGCTGAATATTTAGTTGCTAAAAACAGATTATTCAAAATAGCTTTAAAAGAAGCTGGAGTAACAGATTCTTTTGATGAATTATTAGAAGGAACTACATCGTTCGCTTTCGGATACGCAGATCCAGTAACTCCTGCAAAGGCAATATACGAACTTGCAAATTCAAAAGAGATGAAAAAAGCAGCAATATTTAAAATTAAAGGTGGAGTTTTAACAGGTAAAAGAGTTGAAACTGCAGGAATCGAAGCTTTAGCTAAATTACCATCTAGAGATCAATTATTATCTATGGTACTTAACTCAATGCTTGGACCAATCAGAAAACTTGCTTACGCAGCAGTTGCAATTTCTGATAAAAAAGAAGCGTAATCGCTAAATATACTCTCACTATTGAGGGTAAAAATCTTATAAAATAAAAATTAGAAAAATATTAGGAGGAAAAAATTATGTCATTTGATAGAGCAAAATTTATAGCTGAATTAGAAGCTATGACTGTATTAGAATTAAAAGAGTTAGTAACAGCATTAGAGGAGCACTTCGGTGTAACTGCAGCAGCGCCAGTAGCGGTAGCAGCAGTAGCAGCAGAAGCAGTTGAAGAGAAGACAGCTTTTGACGTTATCATCAAAGATGGTGGATCAGCTAAGATTGGAGTTATTAAAGAAGTAAGAGCTATAACTGGATTAGGATTAAAAGAAGCTAAAGATTTAGTAGACAACGGTGGAGCAGTTAAAGAGGGAGCTTCAAAAGAGGAAGCTGAAGAGATCAAAGCTAAATTAACAGCAGCTGGAGCAACAGTAGAAGTTAAGTAATTAACAACTTTAGTGTAAAAAAAATAGGCACTCTTAATTTTAAGAGTGCCTTTTTTACACATTATTGCATTGCTTTAGGGAATATGTTATAATATAAAGACTAAAATTATAGAATCCTGTAGTTTATAGGGTAATTTTTTTTATTGCTCGATACTTTTATAGGAGGTTTTTGCATTATTTATGTTAATGGTTAATCTTTTAAAAATAAGAGATTTGCATATGAGTTTCATAAAATTGTATAGAAATATTGGCTATATTTGAAATTAAAATAACTAAAATAAAAATAATTGTCAACTAAATTATTGAAAAGTTTTTTATTTTTAATTAACTATATCAGAAATTATTTTAAATTATAAATTATTTTTAAAGGGTTAGGTATTGACTTTAAACAAATGATAAGGAGTGTGAATTAATGGGGAAACTCGTTGAAAGATTAAATTTCGGTAGAATAAAGGAAAGAGGTGAAATGCCGCATTTTCTTGAATTCCAACTTGACTCCTATGAGGACTTTTTACAAACAAAAGAGATTCCAAGTAAAAGAAAAATGAAGGGATTAGAGGCTGCTTTTCATGATATATTTCCAATTGAATCATCTAACGGTGATATTAAATTGGATTATATTGGATATGAATTAGAAGTTCCTGAGCCACCTTTAAATGATGAATTGGAATGCAAGAAGAGAGGAAAAACATACTCATCTTCTTTAAAAGTTAGATTGCAGTTAATAAACAAAAAAACTGGAAATGAGATTCAAGAGTCGCTTGTATATTTTGGAGAGATTCCAACAATGACAGCAAGAGGTACTTTCATAATCAATGGAGCGGAAAGAGTAGTAGTATCTCAGCTGCATAGATCACCAGGAGTATCATTTAATAAAGAGATAAACATTCAAACAGGTAAAGATCTTTTTTCTGGAAAAATCATTCCGTATAAAGGAACATGGTTAGAGTTTGAAACTGACAAAAACGACTGTTTAACAGTTAAAATTGACAGAAAGAAAAAAGTTTTAGCAACAGTTTTCTTAAAAGCTGTAGATTTTTTCCAAAGCAATGATGAGATAAAAGATTTCTTCTTAGCAACTAAGGAGATAGATTTAGCACCATATTACAGTGATGTTAAATATAAAACAAAAGAGGATATAATTGAAAAATTTTCTACAGAGTTTGAAGGTTCTTTCTTGAAAGAAGATCTTTATGATTTAGAAACAGGAGAGGTAATAGGAAGCGTTGGAGACAGAATATCTAAAGCTATAGTAGAGCTTATTGTTGAAAATAGAATAGAAAAAATTACTTGTTGGAAAGTAAATCCAGAAGATGTTTTACTTGCTAATACAATTTTAAGTGATGTAACAAAAACTAATGATGAAGCAGTTACAGAGGTATTTAAAAAATTAAGACCAGGTGACTTAGTAACAATAGATTCTGCAAGATCACTTATAAAACAGATGTTCTTCAACTCTCAAAGATATGATTTAGAGCCTGTTGGAAGATATAAAATGAATAAGAGACTAAAATTAGACTTACCAGAGGACCAAATCCTTTTAACTAAAGAGGACATAATTGCAACTATGAAGTATGTAATAGGTCTAAATGCTGGAAACGGTCAT
This sequence comes from Fusobacteriaceae bacterium, assembly GCA_017984315.1. Classification (GTDB taxonomy): domain Bacteria; phylum Fusobacteriota; class Fusobacteriia; order Fusobacteriales; family Fusobacteriaceae; genus JAGNZR01. The sequence continues at coordinate 5,606 of JAGNZR010000028.1, forward strand.
ACAGATGATATAGATAACCTTTCTAACAGAAGGGTAAGAGGGGTAGGAGAGCTTTTATTAATGCAGATAAGAGCAGGATTATCTAAAATGGTTAAAATGGTAAAAGAGAAGATGACAGTTTTAGATTCAGATATAATCTCTTCACAATCTCTTTTAAATACAAGACCTTTAAATGCACTTATTCTTGACTTCTTTGGTTCAGGACAGCTTTCTCAGTTCATGGACCAATCTAATCCACTTGCAGAACTTACTCACAAGAGAAGAATATCTGCATTAGGACCTGGAGGACTTTCAAGAGAGAGAGCCGGGTTCGAGGTAAGAGACGTTCATGATTCACACTATGGAAGAATCTGTCCAATAGAGACTCCAGAGGGTCCAAATATCGGACTTATCGGATCTTTAGCTACATATGCAAAAGTTAATAAATACGGGTTTATAGAAACACCTTATATTAAAATAACTGATGGAAAAGCAAATTTTGATGATATTAGATATTTAGCTGCTGATGAAGAGGAAGGGTTATTTATAGCTCAAGCCGATACTAAAATTGGTAAAAATGGTGAAATAGTAGGGGAAGCTGTATGTAGATTTGGACATGAAATTGTTCATGTAAATGGAGAGAAAGTTGATTATCTAGACGTATCTCCAAAGCAGGTTGTATCAGTTTCTGCAGGACTTATCCCATTCTTAGAGCACGATGACGCAAACAGAGCACTTATGGGATCAAACATGCAAAGACAAGCAGTACCACTTTTAAGAACTGAAGCTCCATTTATTGGAACTGGTCTTGAAAGAAAAGTTGCTGTTGACTCTGGAGCAGTTATAGTAGCAAAATCAGATGGTGTAGCAACTTATGTTGATGCATCAAAAATAGTTATTGAAAGTGATGAAGGAACAATTGAAACTCATAGATTATTAAATTATGAGAGATCAAACCAAGCAATGTGCTTACATCAAAACCCTTTAATCTCTTTAGGAGATAGAGTAAAATCTGGAGATATAATTGCAGATGGACCAGCTACAAAAGGTGGAGATTTAGCATTAGGAAGAAATATCTTAATGGCTTTTATGCCTTGGGAAGGGTATAACTATGAGGATGCTATCCTTATCTCTGATAGATTGAGAAAAGATGATGTATTTACATCATTACATATAGAAGAGTATGAAATAGAAGCAAGAGCTACAAAATTAGGTGATGAAGAGATAACAAGAGAGATTCCAAATGTATCTGAAGAGGCTTTAAGAAACTTAGATATAGATGGAATAATCAAAATAGGATCAGAAGTTGAGCCTGGAGATATTCTTGTTGGAAAAACAGCGCCAAAAGGTGAAACTGAGCCACCTGCAGAGGAAAAACTGCTAAGAGCAATATTTGGAGAGAAAGCAAGAGATGTAAGAGATACATCACTTAGAATGCCACACGGGTCAAAAGGTACTGTTGTTGAGATTTTAGAGCTTTCTAAAGAGAATGGTGACGACTTAAAAGCTGGTGTTAATAAAGTAATAAGAGTTTTCGTTGCTGAAAAGAGAAAAATAACTGTTGGAGATAAAATGTCTGGAAGACACGGTAATAAAGGTGTTGTTTCAAGAGTATTACCAGCAGAAGATATGCCGTTCTTAGAAGACGGAACGCACTTAGATGTTGTAATTAACCCACTAGGGGTACCATCACGTATGAACATAGGACAGGTTCTAGAAGTACATATGGGTATGGCTATGGGTAAATTAGACGGTGGAACATATATTGAAACACCAGTATTCGACGGTGCAAAAGAGGAACAGGTTAAATCTTATTTAGAGAAAGCAGGATTCCCAAGAAAAGGTAAAGTTACATTATATGACGGTAGAACAGGGGATAAATTTGATAACCCAGTAACTGTTGGTAGAATGTATATGTTAAAACTGCATCACCTTGTTGAAGACAAGATGCATGCTAGAGCAATAGGTCCATACTCACTTGTAACTCAACAGCCACTTGGAGGAAAAGCTCAATTTGGAGGACAGAGACTAGGAGAGATGGAAGTTTGGGCATTAGAAGCATATGGTGCTGCAAATATACTTCAAGAGATGTTAACTGTTAAATCAGACGACGTTGTAGGAAGAACAAAAACTTATGAAGCAATTATCAAAGGTGAAGAGATGCCAGAACCGGATTTACCAGAGTCATTTAAAGTTCTTTTAAAAGAGTTCCAGGCTTTAGCGTTAGATGTAGAGCTATTCGATATTGATAATAACATAATAGATGTAAATGATGAATCATGTAATGAAGAGACTGTAACTGAATTTTCTTTAGGAAGTTTAGAAGATATTCACGAAGAATAATAAATTTTTTTTAGATAAGAATCCATGCTCCTAGGTACTAGGGGCATGATGGGGCTTTATCTCACTTATTAGGAGGTTTTGCATATAATATGGGAATAAAAAAATTCGATAAAATAAGAATTAGATTAGCGTCTCCTCAAAAAATTGAGGACTGGTCTTATGGAGAGGTAACAAAACCAGAGACTATAAACTATAGAACACTTAATCCAGAGATGTCAGGATTATTCTGTGAAAGAATATTTGGACCAAATAAAGACTGGGAATGTGCTTGTGGTAAGTACAAGAGAATGAGATACAAAGGTTTAAAGTGTGAAAAGTGTGGAGTAGAAGTAACAAAATCTAAAGTAAGAAGAGAAAGAATGGGACACATCTCTCTTGCAGCTCCAGTTTCTCATATTTGGTATTCTAAAGGAACACCAAATAAGATGTCTCTTATAATAGGACTTTCTCCAAAAGAGCTAGAATCTGTTCTTTATTTTGCTAAGTATGTAGTTACAGCAGCAGGAGATAGCGGATTAGAAGTAGGAAAAATTTTAACAGAAAAAGAGTATAAAAAATGCAAATATGATGCTCACAACAATGGGGATGCAAGATTTGAAGCTTTAATGGGAGCTGAAGCAATTCTAAAACTTCTTGAAGGGATAGAATTAGTGCCATTAAAAGACAAATTAGAATCTGAATTAGAAACAGTGACATCTGCTCAAAAAAGAAAAAAATTAGTAAAAAGACTAAAAATAGTTAGAGATTTCATCTCTTCTGATAATCAACCAGCTTGGATGATTTTAAGAAATGTACCTGTAATTCCTGCTGATTTAAGACCAATGGTTCAATTAGATGGTGGAAGATTTGCTACATCTGACTTAAATGATCTTTATAGAAGAGTTATAAACAGAAATAACAGATTAAGAAAACTATTAGAGATTGGAGCTCCTGAAATCGTTGTAAAAAATGAAAAGAGAATGCTTCAAGAAGCAGTAGATGCACTTATAGATAACGGAAGAAGAGGAAAACCTGTTGTTGCTCAAAATAACAGAGAGTTAAAGTCTCTTTCTGATATGTTAAAAGGTAAGCAAGGAAGATTTAGACAAAACTTACTTGGAAAAAGGGTAGACTACTCTGCTAGATCGGTAATTGTTGTTGGACCATCTTTAAAGATGAACCAATGTGGAATACCTAAGAAAATGGCACTAGAACTTTACAAACCTTTCATTATGAGAGAGTTAGTAAAAAGAGAGTTAGCTTCAAATATTAAAACAGCAAAAAAATTAGTTGAGGAAGCAGACGATAAAGTATGGGATGTAATTGAGGATGTTATCCAAGATCACCCTGTATTATTGAACAGAGCTCCAACACTGCATAGACTTTCTATCCAAGCTTTCGAGCCTGTACTGATAGAAGGAAAAGCTATAAGATTACACCCATTAGTATGTTCTGCCTTTAACGCAGACTTCGACGGAGACCAAATGGCAGTTCACTTAATGTTATCTCCAGAAGCTATTGCAGAAGCAAAACTATTAATGTTAGCACCAAATAACTTAATTCACCCTGCATCAGGAGAACCTATTGCAGTTCCTTCTCAGGATATGGTTATGGGTAACTTCTATATGACAAAAGATAGACCAGGAGCTAAAGGGGAAGGAAAAGCTTTCTCTAATACAGTACAGTGTTTATCAGCATATAATAATGAAGTAATTGATACTCACGCTATAATAAAAGTTAGAATTAACGGTGAAATAGTAGAGACAACTCCTGGAAGAATATTATTTAATGATATGCTACCAGAGCAAAATAGAAATTATAAAATAACTTATGGAAAAGGGCAGTTAAAGAAACTTATAGGTGAGTTATATGAGCAACACGGATTTACAATAACTGCTGAATTGATTAATGACATTAAAAACTTTGGATATCACTATGCAACATTTGCCGGGATATCAGTTGGTATTGAAGATTTAGAGATTCCAGAATCTAAAAAATCTATACTTGAAGATGCAGATAAACAAGTTGCTGCAATTGAGCAGGAGTATAGAAGTGGAAAGATAATAAACGAAGAGAGATATAGAAAGACAATTGCAGTTTGGGCTGAAACAACTGAAAAAGTTACAGACGCAATGATGAGCAGACTAGATCAATTCAACCCAGTTTATATGATGGCGAACTCTGGAGCCAGAGGATCTATAGCTCAGATGAGACAGCTTGCTGCCATGAGAGGAAACATGACAGATACACAAGGTAGAATCATCGAAGTTCCAATTAAAGCCAACTTTAGAGAGGGACTAACAGTAATGGAGTTTTTCATGTCATCACATGGAGCTAGAAAAGGTCTAGCAGATACAGCTCTAAGAACTGCCGACTCAGGATATTTAACTAGAAGACTAGTTGATATCTCTCATGAAGTTATAGTAAATCAAGTAGACTGTGAAACAACTCAAGGTATTGAAGTTGCGGATCTAGTATCTGATGGTTCTATAATTGAAAAATTAGAAGAGAGAATTAATGGTAGAGTATTAGTAGAAGATTTAGTGTATGATGGGGAAGTTATTGCACCAAGAAATACTTTGATAAGAAAAGAGTTAATTGCTAGAATAAAAGAGTTAGAAATTAAAAAGATAAAAATAAGATCACCGTTAACATGTGCTCTAGAGAAAGGGGTATGCCAAAAATGTTACGGAATGGACTTAGCTAACCATAAGGAGATCTTAATAGGAGAGGCAGTAGGAGTTATAGCTGCACAGTCTATCGGAGAACCAGGTACTCAGCTTACAATGAGAACATTCCATACAGGAGGGGTTGCTATGGCAACTGCTGCTGCAAGAAGTATCAAAGCTGAAAACAAAGGTAAAATTAAGTTTAAAGATGTTAAAATTCTATTAAACGAAGGTACAGGAGAAAAAATTATCGTTTCTCAATCAGCTAAATTAATAATAGGAGATTATGATTATGAAGTTTCTTCAGGATCAATTCTATTAGTAGAAGAGGGACAAATGATGGAGATTGGAGATGTTTTAGTAACATTTGATCCACACCATATCCCAATTATAGCTGACCAAGATGGTAAGATAGAATATAGAGAACTGTTTATAAAAGAGAATTATGATGAAAAGTACGATGTAAAAGAGTACTTAGCAGTTAAGCCAGTTGAAACAGGAGATATCTCTCCTAGAGTACTTATTTATGATGAAGAGGGAAATAGAAAAGAGAGCTACCCAATCCCATTTGGAGCATACTTAATGGTAAAAGAGGGAGAGACTGTAACAAAAGGTCAGATAATAGCTAAAATCATCAAAGAGGGAGACGGAACTAAGGACATCACAGGAGGTCTTCCAAGAATTCAGGAGTTGTTCGAGGCTAGAAATCCTAAAGGAAAAGCAATCTTAACTGAGATAGATGGTAAAATAGAGATCACAAACAAGAAGAAAAAAGGTATGAGAATTCTTATTGTTAGATCTACTGCAGATTCTAAAGAGTTTAGAGAGTATTTAATCCCAGCAGGTGAGCACTTAGTGGTAACTGATGGTATGTTAGTAAAAGCAGCTGATAAGTTAACTGATGGTCCAAGATCACCATTTGACGTATTGAATATTCAAGGTTTAGTAGCAGCTGAGCAGTTTATACTAGAGTCAGTACAGCAAGTTTATAGAGACCAAGGGGTTAGAGTAAACGATAAGCATATAGAGATTATAGTTAAGCAGATGTTTAAGAAAGTTAGAGTTACAGATTCAGGAGCTTCATTATTCTTAGAGGATGAAGTTGTTGAAAAGAGAATAATTGATCAAGAGAATATCGAGCTTGAAAAAGCAGGAAAAGCTCCAATTAAATATGACTATGTAATTCAAGGTATTACAAAAGCAGCAGTAAATACAGGAAGTTTTATCTCTGCAGCGTCATTCCAAGAAACTACAAAAGTACTTTCTAATGCGGCAATTGAAGGAAAAGTTGACTATTTAGAAGGATTAAAAGAGAATGTAATTATAGGTAAAAAGATACCAGCAGGAACAGGATTTGGAGCTTACAGAAATGTAACTTCAAAATTAGTGGATTAGTAAAATTACATATAAAAGAGGCTTATCCCTTTAGGGAAAAGCCTCCTTTATTATAACCTAAACAGAGTTAGGAGTCAGATAATGGAGAAAGGCAAGTTATTTGTAGTTTCAGGCCCAAGCGGGGCAGGTAAATCAACAGTGTGTAAGCTTGTTCGGAAGATTTTAAGAATAAATCTTGCTGTTTCAGCTACAACAAGGCAACCTAGATCAGGGGAAAAAGATGGAATGGAGTATCACTTTTTATCTACAGAAGAGTTTGAAGAAAAAGTAAAAAATAATGAATTTTTAGAGTATGCTAATGTACATGGGAATTATTATGGTACTTTAAAAGGTGAAGTAGAAGCTCGTCTTGATAGAGGGGAGAATGTAATATTAGAGATAGATGTGCAAGGTGGGATACAAGTTAGAGAAAAATATCCTGATGCTCATCTTATTTTCTTTAAGACTCCTTGTAATGAAGATTTAGAGAGAAGATTAAGAGGAAGAGGTACAGACCCTGAAGAGGTAGTTCAACTTAGACTGGCTAATTCAATAAAAGAGTTAGCATATGAAGAGTATTACGATGAAACAATTGTAAATGTAAGGGTTGAACAGGCATGTACAGACTTAATAAATATAATAGAAAGATAATAAAAGTGCAGTAGGTTAGGAGGAGTTATGGATAAGAAGGTAACTTTTGATGAGTTAATAGAAAAAATTCCAAATAAATATGAATTGACTATTGTTGTAGGAAAAAGGGTTAGAGAGTTAGGAGCTCATAATGTTATAAATTCAAAAGCTGGAAAAAAAGAGACTATAATCCAAAAATGTTTTAAAGAGATACGTGATGGAGTAGTTGTTGCTGGGGATGCTGAATTGATGCTAGCAGAAAAACTAGAAAAAGAAGCATTAGATAAGTTAAGAGGATTAAGTGAAGATAATTAATAGATTACTAGCAACAGTTTTTTTTCTGTTGCTTTTTATTTTTTCAGCATGTGGTGCTCCTACTACACAAAAATACGAGAAAGAAAAATTTTTATTTGGAACATATATTAAAATGATTATATACAGCGAAAGTGAAAAAAAAGCAGAATTAGCTTTTGAAAATGCTTTTAAAGAGATTGAAAGGGTAGATAACTTATATAATAGTAAAAATGTTAATAGTATAATCTATAATTTAAACTCTCAAAAAAGCGATATAAAAAAAGTAAACTTAGATAAAGAAGGGGTTGAAATTTTTAAAAAAGTTAATGAGGTTTATAATATAAGCAAAGGAAGATTTGATATTACAATAGGCCCTTTAATGGAAGCTTGGGGATTTGCTGATGAGATGAACCCAGGAAAAATTCCAAACAGTAAAGAGTTAGAAAAAGCAAAAAACAGTGTTGGTTATGAAAGAGTTACTTTAACAGAAGATGAGATAATATTGAATTCACCTACTAGAAGTCTAGATACAGGTTCCTTTTTAAAAGGGTATGCAATAGAAAAAGGAAAAGAGAAATTGATTGAATCTGGAATAAAACATGGTTTTATCTCTGCAGTTTCATCAATATGCACAATAGGAAAGAAACCAGACGGCACTAATTGGAAAATAGGGATTCAAAATCCAAATAGCTCAAATGAAATATTAGGGATAGTGGAATTAGACGGAGAATCAGTTGGAGTATCTGGGGACTATCAGACTTTTGTTGAAATCGATGGGAAAAAATATCACCATATACTGGATAAAGAGACAGGTTACCCTGTAAGGGATAAAAAAATGGTTGTAGTAATAGGAAAAAACGGTGCTCAAGAGGATCTTTTATCAACTGCGCTATTTTTAATGAAAGATGATGAAATTAAAAAATTTATTGCTGCTAATAAAGAGTTAAAAATACTAATTGTAAATGCAGACATGATTATCTATAAGTCTGAAAATTTTACTTTATTGAAATAAATAATTAGATTTAAAATATAGAAAAAATCATTATATACACAAATTTTTAGCCTTGATAAAAGGGAAAGGGAAACTAAGTATATATGAAAAAAGATGATGAATTAGAAAAATCCTTCGAAAAGGAAAGTATAATAGTAACAATATTAAAATTTAGCATCCCTTCAGCAATAGCTTCGATTATTTCACTTTTATGTGTTCTGACTGATCGATATTTTATAGGTCAAGTAGCAGGAAGGAGTGGAATGAGTGCTATAGCTATAATATATCCATATATTATCCTCATAAATGGATTGACTTTTCTTTTTTCTGGTATAAGCATAATCACTGGGATAAAGCTTGGAGAAAAAAAGAGAAAATCTGCAGAGCTATATTTGGGAGTAACATTCTTTTGGATATTTTTGTTTGGAACAATTTTAATAATTTTTTTATATGCATTTGATACAAAATTTCTAAAATTACTTGGAGCTGTGGATTCAAATTTAGATGAAGCTAAAGCCTATACAAAATATATAATTCCAAGTACAATTTTTCAAATTATATTAGGTCAAGTGGCACTGTTAAGGTCTATTGGAAAACCTAAAGAAGCAATGACTATAAATATTTACACTGCACTTATTAATTTAGTATTAGATTATATATTTGTAATGAAATTAGGAATGGGAATTGGCGGAGCAGCATTTGCAACTTTAATAGCAACAGGAGTAACAAGCTGTCTATTTATCCAACATATGACAAAATCAGATATATTGAAATTAAGATTAAGGAATATGAAACCTGATATAAAAATTTTACAAGAAGTTTTTTATATTGGAGGTCCAAGGCTATATAACCAAATTTTGCAAGGGGTTGCAATGGTTG
>JAGNZR010000011.1:0-32274 GCA_017984315.1 Fusobacteriaceae bacterium
AAAAATAGCTACGGGGGTACACCTGGTCACATTTCGAACCCAGAAGTTAAGCCCGTAAACGCTGAAGGTACTTGGTGGGAAGCTGCCCGGGAGAATAGGAATTTGCCAAGCTTTTTTTTATTTTTTGGTATTTATTTCTTTCATTTTAAAAAATTCTCAAAAATGTAATAGAAAAGACAAAAAAAATATTGTAAAAAAAAACAGAATTATATATAATATAAAAGAACAGATAGTGCTTATTTAAAACGTTATATAATTAGAAAAAAATTTTTTAAAAAAAATGAAGACAATAAGCATTTCTTATGTTAGTATGGTTCAATGTATTTTAAATATTTGTTTTACAAAGGGGGAGTTATTATGGAGGAAAGAAAAGAAGGGAGATATGGACTACCAGTAGCACTTTCAACGGTAATTGGAATTGTAATTGGAATAGGGATATTTTTCAAAGCAAAACCAGTTTTAGTTGCATCAGGAGGAAATCCTAAAATTGCTATTACTGCATGGATCTTAGGGGGAATAATTACAATTATATCAGGTCTTACAGCAGCAGAAGTAGGTGCGGCAATTCCAGAAGCTGGAGGAATGTTTGCATGGATTAGAAAACTTTATGGGAATAAAATAGGATTTTTAGTTGGATGGGCTCAAGCTTTTATATATACACCAGGTCTTGTAGCAGTACTAGCGTATTATTTTACAGTATTTATGTTTGATTATTTAGGAACTTCAGCATCAGAAGCGACAAAATATTTGTTGGCTATGGGATCAGTAACTTTTGTATATCTAGTAAATATTTATACAAGAAAAGGTGGAGGATATATTCAAACAACAACAACAATGATAAAATTAATACCACTAATTGCTATAACTATATTCGGGTTAGTATCAAATAACAATCCAGAGCCATTTGGAATGCCAGCAGAGGTAGTAACGGCTACAACTGGAAATACACTGAAATTAGTAGGATTAGCTCTAGTACCAATAATGTTTGCATTTGATGGTTGGATGTTAGTTGGAACAATAGCTGGAGATTTAAAAAATGTAAAAAAAACATTACCTACAGCGATAATTTTAGGAATTGGTGTAGTAGCATTATGTTATTCAGGTTTAAATATTGCAATTTTAAAAGTTTTCCCTGCACAGGAGTTAATTGCACAAGGTGGATTATCAAAAGTTGCAGAAGCATTATTTGGTGGAAATGCATCAAAATTGATATTATTAGGTATAACAATATCAGCATTTGGAGGACTTAATGGAAATATATTAGTTTCTACAAGAGTTCCATATGCACTAGCTTTAGAAGGAAGTTTTCCAAAAAGTGAATACTTTAGTGTAGTAGATGGAAAAAGTGAGCAGCCAGTTAGATCATCATGGTTAATGTATGCTGTTTCTATGACTTATTTAGGAATTATGTGGGCAACAAATGACCCAGATACATTATCAAATATTCCAGTAGCTTTATTCTTCTTCTTCTATTTATTTGTATTCTACGGAGTATTTATATTAAGAAAGAAATTCCCTGAGATAGAAAGACCATATACAGCACCATTGTATCCAGTATTACCAATGTTAGCTATAGCTGGTGGAGTATACATTTTATACTCTGCATTAGTTGGTGGATTTGTGTATATGCTAGTAGGAATAGGAATTACACTTACAGGTTTATTCTTTTATAAAGAGAAAAAGTAATATAAAAAAATTAATTAATATAATAAAAGCTACCATTAAATTAATGGTAGCTTTTTTATTTTTTAAAAAATTGAACAACTAGTTTTTATAAGATATTTTAAAAGTAAAATTCAATGGAGCATTGCTTGGAATTAGGTATTCAGCATGAGTACAAGCACCCCATGAATCATCACCACCAACGCCCATTTGTATTTTATTAATATTTATAACTGTATAGTTAGGATTAGAGTTTAAATCATATAAATGAGCTGCAGACTCTAATTCATGGCATGTATAAGGGAGTACTGAACATTCAAAAGGCGTGATTGCAGAAAATTTCAGTCCAATTTCTTCTTTATCAACTACTTCTAGCCATCTAACCTCAGTTTTATTCCCACACTCTTGAGGAATAACATACTGTGAAATAGATTCTTTAGCAGTAGAATTAAATATTCCTAATCTAGCTCCATGTTTTCTATCAATATAGCTCTCTTCAGGACCGTTTCCATACCACTTCATACTGCTATATTTATTAGGGACTTTAAATGAAATACCAAATACAGGGATTTCACTTAAAGAATTACACCCATCATAATTAAGTTCCACAATCATCTCACCTGTTGAATTTATTAGATATTTTAGATTACAAGTTATAATTGGTGATGTAGGAAGCTCGTATGTGTAGTTAATACATGCGTATAAAATCCCATCTATATCTACTTTGCTTAAATGAATATCTACACATTTTTGATAAAGAGATGCAATTTTCCATTGTGAATATCTAAAAGGCATCTTATTTCCTCTGTCATTGTCAGTAGGAGCTCTCCAGAAATTAGGAAGTATCGGTGAAGATAAAAATTCAATATTATTATACTTCATCGATACTATAGAACCATAAGATCTAGAGAAAATATGATGGAAGTTATCACCTTTAATACCTATATTAATATCACAGTCTTCTATTAGAAGTTTAGCATCACTATTTTTTAGAGAGTTGTTAAAATCAGGGTTATTAGTTTCTGTTATTGAGTAGACATACTGCCCAAATGATATTTCATGCCCTTGCTCAGCCCACAATGTATCTTCCTTCAAAACGATGGACACTTCGTGAATATATTCCCCTACTATGCCTTGTAGTGCAAATGGAAGCTTAAACTCTCCTGTTGTAAGAGGTTGGAGATCAAAAATATATGGCTCTCCACTGCAAATAGAAATTCCGTCTCTTAAAACTCTCCACTTAACATGATATTTATTTAAGTTTGTAAAAAGAGAGGTGTTTTTTATTATTACACTATCTAGTGTTGGTTTAACTTTAAAATCAGAAAAAAGTGCTTTTACCTCCTGCATTTTAGGTGATGGTTTTCTATCTCCATATACTAGACCATTTACACAAAAATTATAATCTGTAGGACGGTCATCATAATCTCCACCAAAAGCTAAATAATTTTCACCATTTTCTGCTGTTTTCATAAGAGACTGATCTATAAAATCCCAAATAAATCCACCTTGATATAATTGATATTTATCTTCTAATTCAGTATATTTATGAAGTGCACCATTTGAGTTTCCCATTGCATGAGAGTATTCACATGAGATAAAAGGTTTTGCAGGATTATTGTTTAAATACTCCTCAATTTCACTCACTTTTGCATACATTCGACTCTCTACATCTGATGTATCATTAAATCTTCTATCCCAAAATACACCTTCATACTGTATAACTCTTGTTTTATCTCTACTTTTAAGCCATTTAGAAAGCTCATAAAGGATTCTTCCACCATATGCTTCATTTCCACATGACCAGATAACAATAGATGGGTGGTTCTTATCTCTTTCAAGCATAGAGATTCCTCTGTCAATAATAGAATTTAGCCATTTTTCATTATCATTAGGAACAGCATTTTCTGGAGAGCATTTTCCCATTTTTTGCCAAGTACCATGAGTTTCAATATTTGCTTCATCAATAACATAAAGACCATACTCATCGCAAAGCTCATACCACCTAGAATTATTAGGGTAATGGGAAGTCCTTACAGCATTGAAATTATTAGCTTTTAAGAATTTTATGTCCCAAAGCATCTCCTCTTCTGAAATAACACGTCCGTTGTAACAAGAAAATTCATGACGGTTAACCCCTTTAAATACAACTCTTTTTCCATTAATTTTCATTATTTTGTCATTAATTTCAAATTTTCTAATCCCTATTTTTTGTGGAATAACTTCAATTATCTCATCAGTCTCTGAATTTTTTAAAATAATATAGCATGTATAAAGATTAGGAAACTCAGCACTCCAAAGATTTGGATTATTTATTGTTAAATCTAAAGTTACTTCAGTTTTAAAATTATTAGATGATATATTTTTAAGATTGTTATTAAAATAAACGTTACTCTCTGTTGCATTAATTAGAATATCTTTAGAGTCATAAATCTCTTGAATAACAGATATATTATTTTCTAATAAAGATTGAAAATATTGGAGAGATTTTGAATGTTCTAATTTTAACTTTGTTTTAATGTAAGCAGTAGAAAAACTGTCATTAAGCAGAGTCTTTATAAAGATATCATTAACATGCACTTTTGGTTTTGTATATAGATAAACATCACGAAAAATCCCGGAAAATCTCCAGAAGTCTTGATCTTCAAGCCAAGAACCGCTGCACCATTTGTGTACCTCTACAGCAACTGTATTTTCTCCATCTTTTATAAAAGGGGAGATATCAAATTCAGAAGGAGTAAAACTATCTTCAGAATACCCTATATAGTTTCCATTTATCCAAAGATAAAATGCAGATTCAACACCTTGTAAAGAGATATAAATAGAGCTTTTATCCCAATTATCAGGGATAAAGATTTTTTTTACATACTGTCCTACTGGATTATAATCTTTTGGAATTTCAGGAGGGATAAGTTTATTGTGTCCATCCCATGGATACATGGTATTTACATAATGGGGTTTATCATAACCTTGAAGTTGAATGTGTGATGGAACAGTTATAGTATTCCAAGTGCTAATATCAAAATCCTCTTTATAAAAACCTTCTATTTTTAAGGCACTACAACTGGAATATGAAAAAGACCATTCCCCATTTAACGAGGATTTATAATCCATAAAATTACCCTCTTTAGCTGAAGCGATGTCAGAATAATATTTATGATCTGAGTGTGCTTCTAAAGTATTAACTTTAAAAATTTCCGGATCTACTAAATTTTTTAATGTGTATTGCATATTTTCCCCCTTTCCCCAATATCAGATTTAATTTATTTAACGTAACTAATATTTTAAATTGTAGTAATTTTTAAGGATATAAAAGGATGAGCTAAAATTTTTAATTTTAACTCACCCTTTTTATATTACTTTTTTTTCTTTTTTTTCAAAGATTTAAATAAGAACTTAGAAAGATTCCATCTGTCGTGAAACCACATCCATTGCTCTGGATATTTTAGAATAACTTTTTCAATTTCGTTAATAAGAAGCTGCATATTTGAATTTAAATCCTCTTTATAGTTGCCAGTATCAATAAGTTTGATTTCATTGCTTACATAAACTGTAGAAGTATTGTCATCATTCAAAATAGTATAATTAAGAACAAGAGGTAGATTATTTTTCATAGCTAATGAAACAGCTCCAGTTGGAGCAATTGTTGGATGGCCAAAAAATACCACCTCAGCACCTTTATCTCTATGATCAGAAAAAAGAGCAATGATGCATTTTGTACCTATTTTTTTCTTTAGCTCAACTGCAGTTTTTCTTGATTTTTTTAAAAGAGTAATATTTAGTTTTTCACGATTTTCCGTAATCAATTGGTCTAAATAAGGATTTCTCTGCTTTTTAGCAACAGTTACAACAGGATATTTTTCTGCAGCTTTAAGTGGTGTTTCCATGTTTCCCATATGCATGCATGCAGCAATAACCGTATTATATTTTGAGATTAATTTTTCAATCTCCTCCTCATTTATTATATTAACTTTACCCTCTTCTTTTAAATACTCTTCAAACCATATGGTAGACATAAAAGCTTTAAACATAACTTTATATGATTTTAAAATAATCTTTTCTTTTTCTAATTCAGGTAAGTCTGGAAAAGCAAGAGATAAATTAGCAATTGCAATAGCTTTTCTCTTTTTTTCAAATTTAAAGAATAATACTCCTAATTTTTCAGCAAATTTAAACCTGATTTTTTCAGGAAATAACTTTATCAGTTTTATAAAAATAATGATAAAAAAATATTGTATTTTATAGTTAAAATTTTTTATTAATTTCAATTGAATAAACCTCCACTATAAGTGTATAATGACTGTATTATATATAGCTAGATACAAGTTTTTATTTTATGCCATATTTCTGTATTATATCACAAATATAATATAAAAATAAATAAAATAATTATAGGAATTATACTAGGTAGTAAACTATTATATTGCAATGTGGTATAATCCTTGTAATAAAAACTTTAAAATAAAGGAGTAATAGAGATGAGAATAGGTATTATAGGTGCTATGAGTGAAGAGGTATGTGAGTTAAAAGATATAATGACGATAGAAACAGTGGAAGAGTTATTTGGATTTAAATACTTTGTTGGAAAACTTTTAGGTAAAAATATTGTTTTAGTAGAATCTGGTATTGGAAAAGTAAATTCAGCAGTGTGCACTACTGTTTTAATAAAAAAATTTAATATCAGCAAAATTATTTTTACAGGAGTTGCAGGAGCAGTAGGAAGAACATTGAATATTGGAGATGTTGTAATTGGTTCAGAACTAATTGAACATGATTTTGACTGTACAGCATTTGGAATGCAGCCTGGAGTAATACCAAGAATGGATACATCTATTTTTAAATCAGATGAAAAATTAATAGAGATTGCTAAAAAAGCAGTTGTAAAAGTACTAGGGGAACATAGAACAAAAATTGGAGTTGTTGTGAGCGGTGATCAATTTATAGCTAATAAGGAAAAAATACAATGGCTGGGAGATACTTTTAATGCTCAGTGCACAGAGATGGAAGGGGCATCAGTAGCACATGTATGTTATTTGGCTAAAGTTCCATTTATTATTTTAAGAGCAATTTCAGATAAAGCAGATGGTTCTGCACATATGGATTTTCCTAAATTTGTAGAATTAGCAGCAAAAAATTCTAAAAATGTAGTTGAAGAGATGCTTAAAGAGATATAAAAAACAAAAATATAAAAATATAGACTTATAGGAGACAGTGATGATTGAAAAAGTAACGCAAGAGCTTTATGACTATGGAATGTACGCGGAAAAAATCGGTTTAGAAAATATAAGGAAAATTTGTCAGGATTTAGGGAATCCACAAGATAAATTAAAAACTATACATATAGCTGGAACAAATGGTAAAGGGTCTACATCAACAACTGTTGAGACAATTTTATTGGAATCTGGATATAAGGTAGGTAAATATACTTCACCACATATTTTGAAATTGAATGAAAGAATAGCTTTAAATGGAAAAGATATTAGCGATGATGATATAATTAAATATTATTATATAGTGAAAGAGGTTGTAAAAAAACATAATATAAGACCGTCATATTTTGAAGTTATGACAGCTATGATGTACAAATATTTTGTTGATAATGGAGTTGAATATTTAGTATTAGAAACAGGATTAGGTGGAAGATTAGATTCAACAAATTTATCAAATGCAATAATTTCAGTAATAACTAATGTATCTAAAGATCATTGTGAGTTTTTAGGAGATACAATTGAAGAGATAGCAAAAGAGAAATTAGGGATAGTAAAACCTGGATCCACTCTTATTATAGGGAGAAAAATAGACGCTTTAGTTAATAATGCTGAAATGAATAACCCTAAAAAGATAGTATATGTAGAAGATATTTATAGAGATGCAAAATATAAACTGAATTTTGAAAATTTTTCTACAGAAGTAGATATAAATGGTAATATCTTTGAATTTTCACTGTTCGGTGAGTACCAATATAGCAATTTTTTAACAGCTTATGCAGTTCTAAAAGAGTTAGGTATTAGTGATGAAATTATAAAATCAGGTTGTAAAAAAGTTAAATGGCAATGTAGGTTTGAAGTTTTAAAAAGGGAAAAAATAGTGATATTAGACGGCGCACATAACATTGATGGTGTAGAAAAGTTAAAAATAACATTATCAAAAGCTTTTAAACCTGAAGAAGTAACAATAATTACTTCAATTTTAAAAGATAAAGATAGAGAAAATATGGCTAAGTTATTAGAAGAGAGTTCACATGATATAATACTAACATCATTATCTGAAAACCAAAGAGGAACAACTGGTGAAGAGTTGCTGAAATTCTTTAATGGAAAACAAGGCAGCGTATCAGTAGAGGAAGATATTACTAAAGCTTATGCTAAAGCATTAAGTGGGAAAAGTAAAGTAATATTGATTTGTGGTTCTTTTTATCTTTTATCAAAATTTAAAGAGGTAATATTAAATGACAAAAAGTAGAAAGCAGTTAATGAAGGAGAGAAGACAAAATGTACTTCAGTTCTTATTGTCCCTTGTTTTATTATTTTTTTCATTTAATTATTATTTAAAAGTTGAAACAGAACTTACAGAAAGGATATTAATGGAGAGAAAGGAGATTTCACTTATAGATGAGCAGTTGTTAATCCGAAAAAAAGGGTTTTACAATGATAATACTTATTTAGGAAGATATGCCCTTGTAAAAAAAGAGTGGAGTGATAAAAGCACAGGAGGGGTAGAATTTAATGAATACAATGAAAAAAAGCATTAAGAGTGTTTTTCTTTCTGAGATTATTGAGAAATTAAATTTAACACCATTGAATAAAATTGAAGAGGATATTGAGATATTTAATTCTGGAATTTACAGAGTAGGTTATGAATTTGCTGGTTTTTTTCAATGCGAACTAGATGAATTACATAATTGCATACATATCATTGGGAAGAAAGAAAGTTTATATTTAAGGAAACTACCTTTAGACATAAGAGAAGCTACATTAAAAAAATATTTTTCTTATCCTTTCCCTCTTATAATTGCTAGCTGTGATAGTGGTATTTCAGATGAATTTTTATACTATGCTAAAAAAAATAGAAAAGTTGTTTTAAAATCTAATTTAAAGACAGTTGAGACAATAAGAGAATTAAAATTTTATCTTAGTAAAATTTTAGGCGAAGAGTTAATTATGGATGGATATGTCCTTTTAGAAATAGAGGGAGTAGGAGTTTTATTGACAGGGGATAATGATATAAAAGTAGGTGTTACAGTAGAGCTTTTAGAAAGAGGGCATAAACTTATAAGTGATAATAATATCCTAGTTAGAAAAGATGATATGAATAATCTGATTGGATTTAATATGTTAAATAATGTTTTAGAAAAAGTTGATTTTTTTCTAGAAAGTAACGGAAAAAAAATTGACATTACAAATCATTTTGGAATAAAATCAACGAGGACTAATAAAAGAATTGATATGATCATCGAGCTAGAGAGGTGGCAAGAGGATAAATTTTATGACCGACTTGGATTAGATGAGTATTATGAGAAAATATTGGATGTTAATACACCCAAAATAACCCTTCCAGTAAAAAAAGGAAGAAATTTAGCTGTAATAATTGAATCTGGAGCAATGAATCGTAGATTAAAAAAAATGGGGGTGAACTCTGCACAATATTTTTGGACAGAGTCTAAAAAATTGATTCAGGAAAATAAAATGAAAAGAGATGATAAATCTAAAGAGGTAACAGGACTTCCATTAAGAAAATTAATTAATAAATTCGATTTAAAAGTTATAGTAGGGGAAGAATATATTGATGAAAAAAGAATAAAAATATCTAATATACATAAGCCTTCTTTGGCTTTATCAGGGTATTTTGACATGTACGAAGAGGAAGGGTACGACGGAATACAGATATTTTCAGAGGTAGAATTTAATTTTTTAGAAAATAAAATAAATCAAAATGAAAGAGAAAGGAATTTAAGAAGATATTTAAGTTATGATTTTCCATTGATAATAGTTACTTCTGAAGTGCAAGTTCCTGAATATTTTATAAAAAAAGTAAAAGAGTTTAATTTGGTTTTGGCCAGAACAAATTTAAAAAGATCTGCCCAGGTTGTAGCAATTTATAACTCATATTTAGAATATAAATTTGCACCAAGTATCTCTATGCATGGAGTTTTTGTAGAACTTCATGGATTTGGAGTTTTGTTAACAGGAAAAAGTGGGATAGGTAAAAGTGAGACTGCTCTTGAACTTATCCATAGAGGGCATAGACTTGTTGCAGATGATGTAGTTAAATTTACAAAGGACCCAGCAGGAGATATTATAGGAAAGGCTGATAAACTCCCTTATTTTATGGAAGTAAGAGGATTGGGTATTATTGATGTAAAAACACTTTACGGGCTAGGTGCTGTAAGGATTGATAAAAGACTGGATATAATAATTGAATTGCAAGAGTCACTAACCAATGAAGAGTATTTAACTGAAATGGAATTTTCAAAAAAAATTGACGTTATTGGAGTCTCTTTTGATAAAGTATTATTATATATCTCTTCCGGAAGAAATGCCGCAGCAATGGTAGAAATAGCTGTAATGAACTTAATGGCAAAAAAATTAGGTTATGATTCTGAAAAAGCATATAAAGAAGGAATTTCTAGACTGAGTGTAGAGGACAAGGAAAGATTAGGGATACATTAAAGAGGAGTAAAGAATGAAAATGAAAATTTTTGAAGAAGTAGTGAGAAAAATACACGAAAGCAAAAATATTGTATTAACTACACATTTAAACCCTGACGGAGATGGAATTGGTGCAGTGATTGCATTACTTTTAGGATTAAATAAATATATAAAAAATAAAGGGTTAAATGATAAGAGAATAAGAGTGATAATTGTTGATAATATCCCTAGTAACCTAAAGTTTTTGTTTGGATCTGAACTAATAGAAAAATATGAGAATTACAATACAAAATATTCTTCAGATTTATTAATAGCTTTAGATACAGGAACTTTAGAAAGAGTTGGAGATATAAAAAATATATCAAAGAATATATCAAAAAATATAATAAATATAGACCACCATGTAAGCAATACAAATTACGGTATAATTAATTATATTGATTCTAAATGTGCCTCAACTTGTGAAATAATCTATGAACTATTAGAATTTATGGATATAGAGATAGATGCTTTAATAGGGGAAGCTTTATATACTGGATTCATAAACGATACAGGAAATTTTAAACACTCTAATGTTTTACCTGAAACTTTTGAAAAAGCTTCAAAACTTATTGCTGCTGGTGTAGATAATACGAAAATAATAAGGGAGTTTTTGGACCGAAAAAAATATTCCGCTTTAAAGCTTTTTGGTCGTGCACTGGAGAGAGCAAATATAATAGAAGATAAAAAATTTATATATACATATATATCACAAACTGATTTTAAAGAATTTTGTGGAGATAAATTTGATACTGATGGGATTGTAGAGTTTATACTTCAATGTGATTTAGCAGAAACTTCTCTCTTCTTGAGAGAGGAGGAGAATGGAAGTATAAAGGGAAGTATGAGAACTAAAAGTGATATTTTAGACCTAAATGATATTGTGGGAGTATTTTCAGGTGGTGGTCACAAGAAGGCAGCAGGATTCTCTTCAAAATTAAGTTGTCAGGAAATAGTAAAAAAAATAATGGAAATTTTAGAAAAAATAGAGTAGACTATATTAAGATAAAAAATTGAGAATCAGGAAGGGGTAAAATATGGATATAGTTTTTGCAAAACCTAATAAATTTGAAAATATAATAAAATATATGGATTACGTTAGTAACGATGTGATTTTGCATATTAATTTTCAGGATTTAGATTCTAAGACAGCTCAAAGAGTTTTAGATTTTGTTAGCGGTGCAGCGTATATTAAAGATGCAATTATAGTTACACCAGGAGAGAGTGTGTTTTGCGTGCTGCCGAAATCTAAAGAATATGTAATGGATTATAGAAATACTGCTCCAGGTTTAATTGATCCCCGTCATGATGAAGAGGAAGAGATAAGACCTAATAGAAAATAGGGAAAATAAAGAGTGAGTTATCACTCTTTTTTTAAAAAATTATTATATTTGGAGATAGCTAAGTGGAAGAAAAAAATATTTATTTAAAACATATAGAAGTAAAGAAAAAAAAGGATATAATGGATAAATATAAAAAATTTATGCTAAGAAATCTATCCATAGTTATTGTGCTGCTGTTAATAATTATAATAAGCATAATCAATATCTATAGTGCTAGTTTTTATAGTATGGGAATGAAAAACAAATATCTTTTTCAGCATTTTTGCTATATAATAGTAGCTACCATAATTTTGCTGATAAGTTGCAGAATTGATTATAACGTATACAACAGTGGAAATAAAGTAAGACTTATTTTATTTATTGTAATTGTAGTATTTGGAGGGATGAAGATTCTATCTTATATGGCACCTCAAATTGTTCCTAGAATAAATGGTGCTACAGGGTGGATAAGGATTCCAGGGATAGGTGGACTACAGCCTGCAGAGATATTTAAAATAATTTTTGTTATAATGTTTGCTCAGCGTTTAAGTTTAAGTGAAAGGGAACGCCATAAAGATTTTGAAATTGTAAAATTTAATTTAGTTATCCCTGTAGTTTTTTTTGTAGCTATTCTTACACAGAATGATTTGGGAACATTAATTCATTATGGTTTAATATATCTTTTTATGCTTTTTATGACAAAAATTGCTATGAAGTATATAGTTGGGCTCTCTACATTAGGTGGAATATCTGGTGTAATAATGTTGATGTATGTTTATTTTACTGATTTTACTGCAAGCGGATATAAAATCTTAAGAATAAAAAGTTTTCTAGTAGGACTTTTAAGTAATTATTATGATAATGATAAAGGGTATCAAGTTAGACAATCTTTAATAGGGATTGGAAGTGGAGGAATATTTGGGAAGGGGTATGGAAATGGAATACAAAAATATAGTTACCTTCCTGAGATACACACAGACTTTATATTTACCTCTTATGCAGAGGAGTTTGGATTTGTAGGGGTATTAGCACTTATCTTTTTAATGATATCACTTTTTAGCTTAATTAAATATACAGCTATTGAGTGCGAAGATTATTTCGGAAAGTATTTAGCAATAGGGATAGGGGGATATGTAATGCTCCAATTTTTAATAAATATCTCTGTAGCTATTGGATTACTTCCAGTATTTGGAATACCTATGCCACTGATGAGTTTTGGTGGAAGTTCCTTAGTTGCTGTTTTTTTTGCTTTAGGTATAATTTTAAATATAAATTATCAAAATGCAAGAAAATTAAAAATTGAAAATGCAATGTAGTTTAAATAGATGCGAGTATAGACTGGTTCTATACTCCTTTTTTTATTGAAAAAATAAGATTTTTTACTTTGACAATAGGACAATGAATATTATATAATATGAAATAGAAATTAAAGAATTAGGAGTAAACTATGGATATGAAAAATATAATAGAAAAAGTAAATTACTACTCTAAACTTTCAAAATCAAGAGAGCTAACTACTGAGGAGAAACAGAGTAGAGAAGAGTATAGAAGAGCTTATATAGAGCAGTTTAAAGCACAGGTAAAAGGGCATTTAGACAACGTAAAAATTGTAGATAAACTTAACTAATTTATAATTAACATTATTAATAAAATTAAAGAATAGATGGAGGCATTTTTATGAAAACAATTTCAGTAAGAGAATTACAAAGAAACTATGAAAAGTATCTGGGTTCTGAAGTGAATTTAGCTGGTTGGGTAAAAAAAATAAGAGCACAAAAAGAGTTTGGTTTTATTGAGTTAAATGATGGATCATTTTTTAATGGAGTTCAAGTTGTATATTCAGATAAATTAGCAAATTTTGATGAAATATCAAGAGTTTCAATTTCATCTACAATAATTGTAAAAGGGAAAGTTGAAAAATCAGCAGGAGCAGGTCAGAAGTTTGAAATTATAGCTGAGAGTGTTGAAATATATCAAAAGGCAGATTTAGATTATCCGCTTCAAAATAAAAGACACTCTTTTGAGTATTTAAGAACAATTGCTCATTTAAGACCAAGAACTAACACATTTTCTGCAGTATTTAGAGTTAGATCAGTGCTAGCTTATGCAATACATAAATTTTTCCAAGAGAATGACTTCGTATATGTTCATACACCAATTATAACTGGATCAGATTGTGAAGGTGCAGGGGAGATGTTTAGAGTAACAACATTAGATATTAATAACCCTCCAAGAACAAAAGATGGAAAAATAGATAATTCAAAAGACTTTTTTGGAAAAGAGACTAACTTAACTGTAAGTGGGCAGCTAAATGTTGAAACATATTGTGCTGCATTTAAAAATGTATATACATTTGGTCCAACATTCAGAGCCGAGTATTCAAATACTTCAAGACACGCATCAGAGTTTTGGATGATAGAGCCTGAAATTGCTTTTGGAAATTTAGAAGCTAATATGGAACTTGCAGAAAAAATGGTTAAATATATCATAAAATATGTTATGGAAAAATGCCCTGAAGAGATGGAATTCTTCAATACACACATTGAGAAAGGGTTATTTGATAAATTAAGTAATATTTTGGAAAATGATTTTGCAAAGTTATCATATACTGATGCAATAGATGTTTTACTTAATTGTGGAGAGAAATTTGAATACCCTGTAAAGTGGGGAATTGATTTACAAAGTGAGCATGAGAGATATTTAGCAGAGGTTCATTTCAAAAAACCGGTATTTTTAATAAACTATCCAAAAGATATAAAAGCTTTCTATATGAAGCTTAATGAAGATGGTAAAACTGTAAAGGCAATGGATCTATTAGTTCCAGGTATTGGTGAGATAATTGGTGGTTCTCAAAGAGAGGATAATTTAGAACTGTTACTAAAAAGAATGGATGAGATGAAACTTAATAAAGAGGATTATGGTTTCTATTTAGATTTAAGAAGATTTGGAAGTTTTCCACACTCTGGTTATGGATTAGGGTTTGAAAGAATGATGATGTATTTAACAGGTATGACTAATATACGTGACGTTGTACCATTCCCTAGAACACCAAAAAATGCAGAGTTTTAATTAATGGGGTGACTAATGGTAACAAGAATATTACTTTTTATTATAGTTCTTATAATAATTTATATTGTAGTTAAGGATGATATTAGAACAAAATATAAAATTAAAAAGATATTTCAGTTAAAAGAACTAACTTATATCAGAAATATAGAGGATTTTATAGATGAATCTTTTACTGAAGAGAGAGTAGATCAGTATGTGGTAAAAGAGACTCAAATAATAAAAAGTGAATATACAAAAGAGGAGATCCCTTTCGATCTTATTTTACCTGTAGGTATTAAAGATTTTGAAGTGGATAGAGTACTGGTATTGTTGCATGGTATTAGAGACAAAAAAGAGGATTGGGTTGAGAAAGGAAAACTTTTAGAAAACTATATTCAACTTTTAGAAAGTGATAAAATAGGGAGAATAGCTTTTATTCTCCCTAATTCTGGTTACAGTGGTGAAAGCTGGTATACTAATTTTTACCAATTAGATGAATTTAGATATGAGGATTTTTTTAGCAAAGAGCTATTACCTTCAATAAAAGATAGATTTAAAAATGCTAAATTTGGGATTGCTGGTTTCTCTATGGGAGGGTACGGTTCCTATAAAATAGGTTTAAAAAATCTTGACTCTTTTCATGTAATAGGGAGTATGGCTGGTGCTATAAGTTTAATAAGGCTTATATTGAAGAGAAGAGTTTTTAGAATTTTTAAATATATGTATATCCCTAAAATTTTGTTTAATAAGTTTGATCAGCGACACTTTATAAGAGTTTTTGGCTCACAAGGTATTTCTATAATAAAAGAGGATCCCTATAGTATTATGAAAATGCTTAATTATGAGCAAATAAAAAATAAAAATTTTTATGCCAGTGTTGGAACTAGTGATAATGGGCCATATAGAATGTATCTGCAATGGATAGACTGTATAGGAAGGATGAAAAAATATAACTATAATTTCAAAGCATATTTATATGAGGGTGAGTCACATACTTGGAACTATATAGCAAAAGATTTGAAAAATTTTTTACAATATTTTAATGATAATACAAAATAAAAAGGAGAACTAGTGAAAAAAAAAATAAAAGAGGTTATTGTAGTAGAGGGAAGGGATGATATATCCGCTGTAAAAGCTGCAGTAGATGCTGAAGTTGTGGCTGTTCATGGTTTTTCTGTAAATAAATATAGAAATTTAGATAAGCTGGAAAAGGCATATGAGAATAATGGATTAATTATACTTACAGATCCTGATTATGCAGGTGAGCAGATTAGAAGAGCAATAAGTAAAAGGTATCCTAATTCTAAAAATGCTTATATCTCTAGAGATGAAGGGATAAAAAATGGAGATTTAGGCGTAGAGAATGCAACACCTGAATCTATAATTAGGGCATTAGAAAATGTAAAATTAGATGTTATAGATGATAATGGTGAAGATACATTTAGTTTTGAAGATTTAATAGATACAGGGCTGGTAGGTCAAAATAATTCTAAAATTTTAAGAGAGCACTTAGGAAAAAAGCTTTCAATTGGTTACTGTAATGGTAAACAGTTATTATCTAAACTTAATAGATATAATATAACAAGGGAAGAATTTTTTAACGCATTAAAATAATAATTTAAAAGAAAAAAGAGGGTTATCACTTAAAAGTGAAAATCCTCTTTTTCATTTAAATTAGAGCTGAGTCTAGTCTTATTTTTCTTTAATTTTCTATCGTAAAATTTAGCTAGTATCCCGAAAATATAAAGGGGAAATAAAAAAACATAGGCTAAATATACTGTTATATGGTATTTTCTTTTTTTCATATCTCCTCCTAATTAGAATATTTTTTGTTTAAGGCTTTTATTATTGCATAAGTTTCAGAGTCTATATCTCCATTAGCTTTTTCTGGTCTAAATCTAAGTTGGAATGCGTAAATAACTTTTCTTGATTCATCATCCCAAATATCAGTATCATTTATATCATACCCATATTTTTTAAACTCTTTTTTTATATCTAAAGGGGAAAGTGTGCAAAATCTATTTTTGCTCATTATATCCCTCTTATCACTTTCATCATACCAGTGACCAAGACCATACTTGAAATACAGTTCTTTCCAAGGAAAATATGGTCCAGGATCTTGTTTTCTTTGAGGAGCAATATCAGAATGAGCAACAATATATTTATCATTAACTTTGTATTGTTCTTTCAAATATGTTACAAGAAAAGCAACTTTTCTAATCTGAGCATCAGTAAATTCGTAATAATAATCTTTTGGTCTAAAATTCATTTTATTATCCTCAATTGGTGTAAATGGAAGGTTAGTATTATATCCAAAATTAACAATCTCAATACCTATAGAGGAATCGTTTATATTAGTTCTACCATCAAAAGAGCTTTTACCGGCATGCCAGGCTCTTTCATTATCAGGAACTAAAGAGAAAATAGGGTCATCATCTTTAGTTGTAACAACATAATGTACGCTTACATTGTCACGAGTTAAGACTCTTAAAGATTTTTCATCATTAAGAGCAGTGTAGTGGAGTACTATGAATTTAATCCTAGAATCTTTATTTTTAGCAACATAAGTGGAAGTGTCAACATCGTAGGTTTGAACAGATGAACATCCAAATAAAAGCAGTGTAATCAGTATAATAGCAATTTTTTTCATAATATCTCCCCAAATTTGTATTTGACATTATATTATACACATAAACTACATTAAAAATCAACAAGAGCAAAAAAAAATTGAATTTCTTTCTTTTATATGGTATAACCATTAAGGTATTTAATTTATTATTAGGAGGAAACACAAGCATGACAAAAAAAGATTTTATAAAATTACTATCAGACAAAGGTATTTTCGCTTCAAAAGTAGAGGCTGAAAGAAAGATAGATGCTATTTTTGATGAGATGGAGTTATTATTCAAATCTGGTGAAGATTTAAACTTTATAGGTTTTGGTAAATTTGAAGTTGTTGAAAGAGCAGCAAGAACAGGAAGAAATCCTAAAACAGGTGAAGAGATTAAAATAGATCCTAAAAAAGCAATTAAATTTAAACCAGGAAAAAAATTAGTAGACGCTTTAAACTAATATTTATTAATATGAAAAAAGACTATAAACAGTGTGTTTGTAGTCTTTTTTTTACTTTTTGTTAGGAGAAAATTAAGTAATGCATTATAATAGACTAATATATAACTTAATTAAATATTTTATAGAGGGGATTATGAAAAAGCATAATAAAATTTTAATTACAGGAATCACTTTAATTATTTTATCAGCACTATTTTTTTTAGAGAAAGGGTATTTTGAAATAGATATATTAAATTTTATATTAAATTCAGATAATTTATCATCAGAACAGCAGGGGCAGATGAGAATAATTCAATATATAAGAGCCCCTAGAATAATAGTAGCACTTCTAGTAGGTGGAATTTTGAGTATAAGTGGAGTTATATTCCAAGGAGTACTTTTTAATCCTCTTGCAGATTCTTATATATTGGGAGTGGCATCTGGCGCTTCATTTGGAGCAGCACTGTCGATATATTTTGGTATGAATCAATTTAAAGAGTTCACAATAGTAATAATGGCTTTTATATTTTCCATGCTTTCTTTATATTTTGTTCTTAGAGTATCCAAAAAAAATGGTACACTTAACTCTAATACACTGATCCTGTCAGGAGTAATAATATCATCATTTTTTTCAGCAGGGTTAAGTTTTTTACAGTTTTTAAAAGGGAGTGAAGTACAAGAGATAATATTTTGGATAATGGGAAGTTTCTCTTCAAAAACCTGGATAGATGTATGGATATTATTGGTATCATCTATAATAGGATTAGGAATTTTCACAATATACAGTAAATCACTTAATATAATCTCTTTAGGAGATAGAGTGGCTAAAGCCAATGGTGTAGATGTAAAAAAAGTAAAAAGGATTTTACTTATAACAGCTTCTTTCTTATCAGCAGCTGTAGTTTCTACAACTGGGGTTATAGGGTTTATAGGGCTTATGGTTCCACACCTTATTAGAAGCGTTGTTGGAAGTGACAATAGTCGAGTTATTCCTATATCATTTGTATATGGTGGATTAATAACTATGCTGGCGGACAATATTATAAGGGTATATTTTCCAAGTGAAATACCTGTAGGTGTTATAACAGCGCTGTTTGGAGCACCATTCTTTATCTTTATTTTTAGGAAAAAAATATTGGGGAGATTCTAAATGATAAAATTAAAAGATATAAACTACTCAATTGAAGATAAAAAAATACTCCATGATATAAATTTAGAATTTGAAAAAGGTAAATTTTACGGATTAATTGGGCCTAATGGAAGCGGTAAATCAACGCTTTTAGATATAATAGTGGGGCACAAAGAGTTTGATAATGGGGAAATATTAATAGAGGATAAAAAGTTAAAAGAATATAAAATTGTAGACTATGCTAAAAAAATTGCTCTAGTTCCTCAAGAGTTTGACACACATTTTAATTATACAGCAAGGGAGATAATTGAAATGGGGCGTTATCCATATATAAATAATGAAAATGAGAGTGTAGCTGGTAAAAAGTTAATTGATCATTTTATACATAAATTTGCTATAGAAAAACTCCTAGAAAAAAGCATAACAGAGATGAGTGGTGGAGAGAGGCAAAGAGTGCTGTTTATAAAGGCATTAGTTCAAGATACAGATTATATACTTTTAGATGAGGCAACTTCTAATTTAGATCTATTTAATACACATAAACTTATGCACGAAATTTTAAAAGAGATAAAAGAAAAGGAAAAAAGCGTAATTGCAGTTATTCATGACATGAATTTAGCTTCTCTTTATTGCGATGAGATTATCATGTTAAAAAATGGAAGGGTTATTGCAAAAGACAAAAAAGATAATGTATTGGTTCATGATAAAATAAAAGAGTTGTTCAATGTAGAATCTGAAATAATAGATTCTAAGGGAAAAAGAATAATTTTTTCTTATTTAGATAAAAAATAAAAAATGATATTAAATGCAAATCGCATTTAAGGAGGAAAAGATGTTTAATAAAAAAGTATATGTAGAGAGAAGAGAAGAGTTATGTAAAATAATGAAAAAAGGGATAGGAGTGTTTTTAGGAAATGGAGATTCACCTAAAAATTATTTAGATAACTGCTATGAATTTTCTCAAGATTCAACATTTTTATACTACTTTGGATTAAATAGAGCTAACTTAGTTGCAGTAATAGATTTTTCAAATGGAGATACATATATTTCAGGAGTAGATTTTACATTAGATGATATGATTTGGATGGGTGAGCAAAAAACAATTTTAGAGTGTTCTAAAGAATATGGAATAAATAAATTTATACAGGATAAAAAACTAAAAGAATTTATTTTAGATAAATCAGAGGGAACAGATGAAGATGATGAGGATTACTACCAAGAGATCCTTTATATAGAGCCGTATAGGGCAGATTTAACAATAAAGTTAGCAGAACTTTTAGATATAGAGATTTCAGAGGTTTTAACATACTCCTCTCTAAAATTAAAAAAAGCTGTTATTCAACAAAGAAATATAAAGTCTCAAGAAGAGATAGTTGAGATAGAAAGAGCTGTAAACATCACTAGAGAGATGCACTTAAAAGCTATGGAGATAATAAGACCAGATATTTATGAGTATGAAATAAAGGCAGAAGTGGAAAAAGTTGCTGAAAAATATAATTGTACAACATCTTTTCAGACTATAGCAACGATACATGGAGAGACACTTCATAATCATAACTATAATAACCTTTTAAAAGAGGGAGATATACTGCTTTTAGATTGTGGTGCAAGAACAGAGCTGGGATATTGTGGAGATATGACAACAGTTATTCCTGTATCTGGAAAATTTAGTGAAAAACAAAAAGAGATATATGGAATTTTAATAGAGATGTTTGACGCTGCTGTATCTAAATTAAAACCTGAAGTTGAATATAGAGAAGCTTATTTAGCTTCATCTAAAGTTTTAATAGAGGGGATGAAAAGGTTAGGGATGTTAACAGGGCAAACAGAAGAGATATTAGAAAAAGGTGCTCATGCTCTGTTCTTCCCTCATGGACTGGGGCATATGCTGGGAATGGATGTACATGACTGTGAAAATCTAGGGGAAGAGTATGTTGGTTATGATGAAGGAAAGAGTAGAGATAAAAGGCCTGGACATGGTAGTCTAAGACTGGCTAGAACTCTAAAAGTTGGACATGTATTTACAGTTGAACCTGGAATTTATTTTATACCTAGATTTATAGAAAACTGGAAATCAAAAGGATTATTTAAAGAGCATTTAAATTACTCAGAAATAGAAAAATATAGTGATTTTGGTGGAATGAGATATGAAGGGGATTTTGTAATAACAGAAGACTCTTCAAGAAGACTTGGTGATAGAATGCCAAAATTATACACAGAAGTTGAAGAGTTAACAGGGAAAAATAAAAAATGTTAGGGCGAAGTAGTGGGGTGCTTATGCATATAAGCTCTCTACCTAATGATACAGGGATTGGAGATTTTGGAAAGAGTGCATATGAATTTATTGATTTTTTAAAAGAAGCAGGTCAAAGTTTGTGGCAAATTCTACCTTTAGGTCCAACAGGGTATGAGGATTCCCCTTATCAATCTTTTTCATCTTTTGCAGGAAATCCATATTTTATTAATTTAGATTATCTTGTAGAAGAGGGTTTTTTGCACCTAAATGATTTAAGCAATTTAAAAGAAAAAAATAATGTAGATGTTGTAGATTATGGATTTATTTATAAAGAGAAAATGAATGTTTTAAGAAAAGCATTCAATAATTTTTTAATATTTAATGCCAAAGGTGAAATTGAGGTTTTCAAAAAGGAAAACAGTTATTGGTTAGAAGATTATTCTCTTTATATGGCACTTAAAAAAAATTTTAAGGATAAAATCTGGCTGCATTGGCCTAAAGAGTATAAAGATAGAGATAAAAATGCCCTTAAAAAAATAAAAGATGAGTTAAAAATAGAGATTGAGTATCAAAATTTTTTACAATACGAATTTTATAAGCAATGGAAAAATTTAAAGAAGTATGCCAATTTAAAAGGGATAAAAATAATAGGTGATATCCCTATATTTGTGGCTTTAGATAGCTCTGATATATGGGCTAATAATGATATGTTTTTACTTGATAAAGATAAATCTCCTTTAAAAGTTTCTGGTTGTCCACCAGATGCTTTTAGTGAAGAGGGACAGTTATGGGGAAACCCTTTATATGACTGGTCTTTTTTGAAAAAAAACAGCTACTCTTGGTGGATAGAAAGAGTGAGATACTCCTTTAATCAATATGATATAGTGAGGATAGACCATTTTAGGGGGTTTGAATCTTACTGGGAGATTCCAGCAGATGCTGTTAATGCAAAAAATGGTAAATGGCAAAAAGGTCCAGGAATTGATTTTTTTAATACCCTAGAAAGAGCTTTAGGGAAAAAAGATATTATTGCAGAAGATCTAGGATTTTTAACACCTGATGTTAAAATGCTTTTAAGAAAAACTAAATTTCCTGGGATGAAAGTTTTACTTTTTGCTTTTGATTCTGAGCACGAAAGTGATTATCTACCTCATAAATATGATTTAAATTCAATAGCTTATGTAGGAACTCATGATAATGAAACTGTTGTTGGATGGTATGAAACTGTAAGCTTAAAAGATAAAAAATATTGTGATGAGTACTTAAAAACTATAAAGGGTGTTACATCTAAAGAGATAAATTGGAAATTTATAGAGGCGGCCTGGAGTAGTAAATCTGTGGTAGCAATAGCTCAAATTCAAGATTTTTTAGGGCTTAATAATCTAGCTAGGATGAATAAACCTTCAACAGAGAGTGGAAATTGGAGTTGGAGATTGAATAAAAAATTACTAACAAAAGAGTTAGCCAAGAGAATGAAAAAATTGACTGTAGATAATAGTAGAAAAGTAGATTTTGATGAAAAATATAATGTTAAAAGGAACACATTATTGGAGGGATCAAATATGAAATTGTCTGTAGAAGATATAAAAAAAGGGATAAATAAAAATTTACTTCAAGATTTTTCAACAAAATTGGAGTATGCAGAAAAACATGAAATATACCAAGCTTTAACAAAAACTATTTTAGACAAAATTAGTACTAATTGGGTAAATACAGCTGATAAATATCAAGAAAATAAGCAGGTTCACTATTTTTCTTCAGAGTTCTTAATGGGAAGAGCATTTGGGAATAATCTTATTAATCTTGGAATGATGGATAATGTAAAGCAAGCAATAAATGAACTGGGTATAGACTACAATATTATTGAAGAGAGTGAAGAGGATGCAGGAACAGGAAATGGTGGACTTGGAAGACTTGCAGCATGTTTTATTGAATCCCTAGCAACACTTAATTTACCAGGAATAGGTTACAGTATTAGATATAAAAATGGTATTTTTAATCAGAAGATAGAAAATGGTTATCAAGTAGAATATCCAGAAACATGGCTAAAATATGGGGATGCATGGTCTATAAAAAAATTAGGAGATGAAGTGATTGTAAATTTTAAAGATTTTTCAGTAAGAGCAATCCCTTATGATACACCTATTTTTGGTTATGGAACGAACAATGTAAATACACTTAGATTATGGGAAGCAGCTCCAATGGTAGATTTTAATTATTCAGCTTTTAATGCACAAGATTATAACAGTGCTTTATATGAAGCTAATAGAGTTGAAGATATCTCAAGAATACTTTATCCAAATGATTCAACTAATGAAGGGAAGAAACTTAGATTAAGACAGCAGTATTTCTTTGTTTCAGCTTCTTTGCAAGATATTGTAAAAAAATATAAAAGAGTACATGGAGATGATTTTAGCAAGTTTTCTAACTTGACAGTGATACAACTAAATGACACTCATCCAACAGTGGCAATTCCTGAGCTTATGAGAATATTGTGTGAGCAAGAGAGAATGTCATGGTATGAAGCTTGGGCAGTTGTTACTAAGACTTTTGCTTATACAAATCATACAATTTTAGCTGAGGCATTAGAGAAATGGTGGATAGGTCTTTATGAGGAGATTTTACCTAATATTTATAATATAATCAGAAGAATAAATGAACAATTATTGGGAGAGCTACGTACTATTTATCCAGACGACGGGGCTAAACACCATAGAATGGCTATAATACAAGGAGATTTAATTCATATGGCATGGCTTGCAATATATGGAAGCTCATATGTAAATGGAGTTGCAGCCCTTCATACAGAGCTTTTAAAACATGAAGAGTTAAAAGAGTGGTATGAGTTATATCCAGAAAAATTTCAAAATAAAACAAACGGAATTACTCAGAGAAGATGGTTACTGCTTTCAAATCCAGAGTTATCAAAATTTATTACCTCTTTAATTGGTGATACATGGATAAAAGATCTTTCTCAACTTAAAAGATTAGAAGAGTATGCAAATGATAAAGATGTGTTAAATAAATTTATTGAAATAAAATCTGGTAAAAAATATGAACTTGCAAATTATTTAGAAAAAGCTCAAGGAGAAGTAATTAATACCAGTTCAATATTTGATGTTCAAGTTAAGAGATTGCATGAATATAAAAGACAGCTACTGAATATATTCCATGTAATTGATCTTTATAATACATTGAAGCATGATCCTAATATTGATATGGCTCCTGTAACATATATTTTTGGTTCTAAAGCAGCACCTGGATATAGAAGAGCTAAAGGGATAATTAAATTAATCAATGAAGTTGCAAAAAAAATAAATGAGGATCCTGTAATTAGTAAAAAAATTAAAGTTGTCTTTGTGGAAAATTATAGAGTCTCTTTAGCTCATCTGATTTTCCCAGCAGCAGATATTTCAGAGCAGATATCTACAGCAGGAAAAGAAGCTTCTGGAACTGGAAATATGAAGTTTATGCTAAATGGTGGATTGACATTGGGGACTTTAGATGGTGCTAATATAGAGATTGTTGAAGAAGCAGGAGCAGAGAATAATTTTATATTTGGTCTTACAGTAGAAGAGATAAATGAGATTAAAAAAATTGGTTATAACCCGTTAAACTATTATAATTCAGTTTCTGGGCTTAAAGCAGTTATAGACTCTTTAGTTGATGGAACATTTGATGATAATGGGAAAGGGTATTTTAGAGATATATACAACTCACTCCTTTATGGAACTGATTGGCATCAACCAGATGAATATTTTGTTTTAAAAGATTTTGAAGCCTATAGAAATATTCAAAAAATGGCTAATAATGCATATAAAGACAGAGAAGGATGGGCTAAAAAAGCTTGGTTCAATATTGCCAATGCTGGAAAATTTTCATCAGATAGAACTATAGCACAGTATGCAAAAGAGATTTGGGATATTAAATCTGTAAAAATTTAAAATTTTAATTAATAAAAAAAGAGGCTAACTCCTAAAAAATAGATTTTTTTCTATCTTTTAGGTCAGCCTCATTTTTTATATGAATAATAAACTTACACCAATACATGAAAGGAATGCACCAATAGTATCCCGCATAGTAATTTTTTCTTTAAAAAAGAAGTATGAAATAGGAAGTATAAGTATAGGACTAGTACTTGAAATAGTAGAAACAATCCCTATTTTTGTATGTTTCATTGCAAGTATTAAAGTGCAGATTCCTACTGTTGATATAATAGTAGCACAAAATATAGCGAATAAAACTTTTTTATTAAAAATCGCCTCTTTTACAACACTCCATTCACCCCTCAAAGTGATGTATATTATGAAGCAGATGAAGGCTGGAATTATTCTAGTTTCAGTTACAGAGTAAGGATCGTAACCTTGTGACCCTATTTTTGTAAAAACAATTCCAAGAGAATCCATAAGTATAGCGATAATCCCATATACTAAACCTTTTGTGCAAAGTTTAGGTTTTTCACTATCCTTTCTGGAACTATCATTTTTTATTACAACTAATGCAATCCCTACGCAGATTATTGCAATTGCAAATAACTGGTTCATATTTAATGATTCATTTAAAAATAAAAACCCAAGTAGTGATACTATAATAGGGGTAAGAGTACCAAAAATAAGAGTAACTCTAGCACCTATAAGGTTATAAGCTCTAAATAAAAAATAATCTCCAATAAATAGACCGATAATTCCAGATATAGTCAAAAAAATTCTAGACTTTGCCTCTATATGAAAAAGAACAGAGTTACCTTGTACATAAGTGCTCATAAAAAAAACTAAAAGCAGTGAAAAAAACAGCTTGAGTAGATTTAAAGCAGCACCAGATATTTTTTTTGTGGCATGTTCATACAGAATTGAGCTCCCAACCCAACTTAAAGCAGTAACAAAAGCAAAACTTTCCCCTAAATAATTCATGATTCTCCCCGTTATTAAAAAATATATGTGATTCAAATTTAAAATCACTAAGTGTGATTATAGCATGAAAAAGAATTTTTTAAAATTTAAATTGCAATAAAAGAGGCTAGAGAAAAAATTTACTCTCTAGCCTCTTTAAATCTATAAATTTCAGTTATTTAAAAGAGAATTTATTTCTCCACATAAGCCTCTTTAAATGAGTAGTTACCTAAAGGTGAAACAACAACATTTTTAACTTTAGGGTTAATACAAGCTATTTTTGTATAGAAATATAATGGTAATATAGGCATATCATTCATTAAAATATCTTCAGCTTCGTGTAAAAGAGCAGTTCTCTTATCAGCATTAAGCTCTTTTTGAGCTTCTTTTATAAGTCTATCATATTCAGGATTATTATAATCAGAATCATTGTTACCACTTCCAGAGATCCACATATCTAAAAAAGTCATAGGGTCATTATAGTCTGCAATCCAACCATGTCTAGCTATTTCATAATTTTTAGAAGATCTAGTAGTTTGGAATACAGCCCATTCCTCATTTTTAAGTTCTATCTGTATACCAAGGTTTTTACTCCACATATCTTGGATAGCTTGGGCAACAAGAGCATGAGATTCACTTGTATTATATGTAAGTACTAATTTTGGAAGCTTCGCAGAAGAATCATACCCAGCTTCTGCCAGTAATTTTTTAGCTAGTTCAACATTAGCAGTAGGCTCAATGTAAACTTTAGTAGCAAACTCTTTACCAGAAGTATCTACAACACCTTTAGGAACAAAACCAGTTGCAGGAAGTTGTCCCCCTTTAGTTACTTGCTCAACTAAAAGTTTTCTGTCTAATGCAAGTGATAAAGCGTGTCTAGCTTTAGGGTTAGATAAAAATTTTTGTGCTTCAGGAGTATTTAATTTTAATTTATCAGAAAGATTAACTACATAAAAATAAGTTCCTAAATAAGGGTAAGTTTTAGCAGTACCTTCACTTAAAAGTGTAGGGATTTCAGTAGCTGGTGGAGCATCAATAATATCAATTTCACCGCTTCTAAAAGCACCTAAATATGTTTTTTGGTCAACAATCATTTTTAATATAACTTCGTCTACTTTGATATTTGATGCATCCCAGTAATTAGTATTTTTTTCTAGTACAAACTCCTCTTTTGGAGACCAAGCTTTTACTTTAAATGCTCCATTTCCTATGTAAGTTTCAACTTTAGTTGCCCAAGTGCTGTCTTTAGATACAATATCCTCTCTTAATGGGAAATATGCAGGTACTGCAGTTAAAGATAAGAAATAAGGTGTAGCTGATTCTAGAGTAACTTCTAATGTATAATCATCAATTACTTTAATTCCTAAATCGCTCTCTTTAGCTTGACCATTGTAGTATTTTTCCGCATTTTTAATATAATAAAGCTGATATACATACTCCATAGCTGTTTCAGGGTTTAGCCCTCTTCTCCAAGAATATGCAAAGTCATTAGCAGTTACTGGTTTTCCATCAGACCACTTTCCATTTTTTCTTAAATTAAAAGTATATACAGTGCCATCTTCAGAAATTTTTACACTTTCTGCAGCAGCAGGAACAGTTTTAGAATCTACACCGACAAAGAATAAACCTTCAAAGACATTGTTAGCAACAATAGAACCATCAATAGCAGTATTAAGTTGTGGATCAATTGTTTTAGGATCTGATCCTAAATTAAAAGAGATTTTTTGTGCAACTGGCTCATTTGAAGGAGAAGCCCCCTCTTTTTTATCACCACATCCAACAAAAAATAACGAAATAAGCAGTGATGTAATTAAAAACAGTAACTTTTTTTTCATAATTCCTCCTCATATAAAATTATTGATATTAAAATATGTAATTAAACTAATATAAATGACAAGCAACTTTATGATTAGGCTTAACTTCTTTCAATATAGGCTCCTCACAATGGCAAATCTCTTTAACAAATTTACACCTAGTTTTAAACCTGCACCCTGGAGGCGGGTTTATAGGGGTTGGAATATCCCCCTCTAGTATAATTCTCTCCCTTTTTTCACTTAAATCAGGATCAGGGATAGGGATAGCTGAAAGTAATGCATTAGTGTAAGGGTGCAATGGATTAGAATAAACATCATCACTCACTGCAATCTCAACTAATTTTCCAAGATACATAATTCCAACTCTATCAGATATATGCTTAACCATAGATAAATCATGTGCAATAAATAGATATGTTAGACCTAAACGCTCTTGGAGCTCCTCTAACATATTTACAACTTGAGCTTGAATAGAAACATCAAGTGCTGAAATAGGTTCATCACAAATTATGAACTCAGGATTAACAGCAAGGGCACGGGCAATTCCAATTCTTTGTCTTTGTCCCCCAGAAAATTCATGTGGGTATCTGCTCAGATGTGAAGAGCTTAATCCTACCATCTCCAAAATTTCTAAAACTTTTTTAGGGATTTCTGTTTCAGGGTATAAATTATGAATTTTCATAGGTTCACCAATAATATCCCCAACAGTCTGTCTAGGATTTAAAGAGGC
Organism: Fusobacteriaceae bacterium; assembly: GCA_017984315.1. Taxonomy (GTDB): domain Bacteria; phylum Fusobacteriota; class Fusobacteriia; order Fusobacteriales; family Fusobacteriaceae; genus JAGNZR01. The sequence continues at coordinate 28,569 of JAGNZR010000011.1, forward strand.
ATAAGGATCTTGAAATATCATCTGGATCTTTTTTCTAAAAGGAAGCATCTGATTAAAATTATATTTTGTAATATTCTCTTTATTGTAAATAATCTCTCCAGAAGTAGGTTCGTATAATTTTAAAATAGTTCTACCTAAAGTAGTTTTTCCACACCCAGATTCACCTACAAGACCTAAAGTCTCACCCTTTCTAATCTCTAAAGAGACATTGTCTACAGCTTTTAATACTTTTTTTTCTTTAGCAAAAAAGCTATTTTTTTGTGGAAAAAATTTAGTAAGATTTTTGATTTCAATTAAATTTTCCTGTTTATCATTATTCATTTATAAAACCTCCCTAGTTATAGGTGATTCAACTTTAGGAGCTTTGGGATCATTTAGCCAGCATGCTGATTTATGTCCATCATTAATATCGTAAAGTTTTGGCATATACTCTTTACACACTTCCATAGAGTATGAGCATCTTTGGAAAAAAGGGCATCCAGAAGGTGGTTTTAAAAGATCAGGAGGCTGCCCATCAATAGGCTTTAGTCTCTCCTTATGTAACCTAATTGGATTAGGAACACTTTGCAGAAGTCCCCATGTGTAAGGGTGTCTTGTATTATAAAAAATATCTTTTTTGCTGCCTTGTTCAACAATAACTCCACCATACATTACATTAACTCTGTCACAAATATCTGCTACAACACCTAAATCGTGAGTAATTAAAATAATAGATGTATTAAACTCTTTTTTTATTTTTTTCATAAGTTCTAAAATTTGAGCTTGAATAGTAACATCAAGGGCAGTAGTAGGTTCATCAGCAATTAAGAGCTGAGGATTGCATGAAAGAGCCATAGCTATCATAACTCTTTGTCTCATACCTCCTGAAAATTCATGAGGATACTGCTTCATCCTTGATTCAGGTGATGGTATCCCTACACTTTTTAGAAGTTCCACTGCTTTTTTATTTGCCTCTTTTCTGCTAATTCCTTTGTGTTGCAGTAAAGGCTCCATAATTTGCTCCCCCACTGTCAATAATAAATTAAGAGAGGTCATAGGATCTTGAAATATCATTGATATATCATTACCTCTTATTTTATTCATTTCCTTCTCGTTTAGCTGAGAAATATCTTTACCATTAAAAAAAATCTTTCCATCATGTACCCTTCCATTCTCTTCTAACAGTTTCATAATACTCATCATTGTAATACTTTTACCACTTCCAGATTCACCAACTATCCCTATAACTTCCCCTTTTTTTAAGTCGAAAGTCACTCCTCTAACAGCTTGTACTTCACCGAAATATGTATCAAATGAAGTTTTCAAATTTATAACATCAAGTAGTTTCTCCAATTTGATACCTTCCTTATTTTCTTATTTTAGGATCTAACGCATCTCTAAGACCGTCACCTAATAGGTTAAATGATAAAATTGTTAAGCAGATTGCAATAGTTGGAAATAAGATTTGATATGGAAATAATCTAAATCCTCCAAGAGCATCATTAGCCAAAGTTCCCCAAGAAGCTGCAGGTGGAGAGATACCAAGGCCGATAAAGCTTAAAAATGCTTCAGTAAATATAGCAGATGGGATTTGAAGAGTTAAAGTAACAATTATAGATCCCATACAGTTAGGAATTAAATGTGTAAAAAGTATTCTTCTATTAGAAGCACCTATTGTTTTAGCAGCTAAAATATACTCTTGCTGCTTCAATTGAAGTATTTCACCTCTAACTATCCGAGCCATTCCTATCCAATAAGAGATAGAAAGGGCAACAATAATATTTATAAACCCACCTTTTTCAAAAGTTATCATTATTAAAATAACGTATATTGTCATTGGTACAGAGTAGATTATATCAACTATTCTCATCATAATAAGATCTACTTTTCCACCTAAATACCCAGCAGTTCCTCCATAAACTATTCCTATAAAAAGATTTAAGAATGAAGCAATGAAACCAATAGCTAATGAGTAACGTGCACCATATAAGACTCTTACAAAAAGATCTCTTCCTAACTGATCAGTGCCAAACCAATGAGTGCTGCTAGGTGATGCATTAGTAGACATTAAATCATTTGAGATAGGAGTGTATTGTGAAAACATTGGTACAAATATAGCTCCAAGAGTAATAAATATAATAAAGTATAAACTTATGATAGATAATCTATTTTTTTTAAGTTTTCTCCAAGCATCTTGTGAAAAAGTTAAAGTCTCTCTAGCAATTTTTTCTGTGTCTTTTTGCTCTTTACTAACAAATGTAAAATTATATTCCATAAACACCCCTCATTAATTTTCAAGTTTAATTCTAGGATCGATAATAACATAAAGGATATCAACCACTAAATTGCATAGCATTAAAAATGTACTATAAAAGATTGTTACACCCATAACAACTGTATAATCTCTGTTTGTTATAGTAGTTACAAATTCACTTCCCAGTCCTGGTATAGCAAAAATTGATTCTATAACAAAACTACCAGTTAAAATAGCAGCGATTAATGGACCTAAATAAGTAACAATAGGGATTAAAGTATTTCTTAGTGCATGCTTTATTATTATTTTTCCTCTGCTTAATCCCTTTGATTTTGCAGTTCTTATATAATCAGATTTCATTACTTCAATGAGTTTTGATCTTGCAAGTCTTGAAATAAAGGCAATTGAGTAACCTGAAAGAGCAATAGAGGGTAAAATATAAGAGTCTAATGTCTTTAATCCTGTTATGGGGAGAACTCTGTAATAAACTCCAAATGTATACATTAAGAAAACCCCAATAACAAAACTTGGAATGGTTACCCCTAAAGTAGAGAGGACCATGCAAAAGGAATCGGGCCATTTATTAAAGTTGAGGGCGGAAATTATCCCTAGAATCAGCCCCATAGTTAAAGATAAAATAACAGCAACTCCACCTAGTTTGGCAGAAGTAGGGAAAGAGTAGCCTATGACCCAGTTAACAGTTCTCCCCTCCCTTTTCATACTGGGACCTAAATCCCCTTTCAGTAGGTTAAGTGTATAGTCTTTGTATTGTGTTAAAAGCGGTTTGTTAAGTCCAAACTTCTCTTCTATCTTAGCTTTAATTTTCGGTGGCAGATTTTTTTCACCATCAAAAGGTCCACCAGGCATAAGCCTTAAAAGAAAAAAAGTTAAAGTAACAACCATAAAAAGAGTCAATAAAGTTGTCCAAAGTCTTTTTAAAATATAAAAAATCATTTGCTCCCCCTAGAAAAACTGTTTTAATTTTAATGAAGTATACATCAAGCAGTGCATGAATTCAAGGATTCAATTTTTTATTTTAATGAAAAAGTTTTAAAAATATAATATAATTATAAAAAATAAGTTTTTTAAGGGGATGAAAATGATAAAAATTTTTGATGGACATGCTGACATTTGGAATGATATATATGAGAAAACTTTAAATAATGAAGATAAAATATTTGAAAGATATCACTATGAAAGATTTAAGTCTGGTGGAGTAAATGGGGGGATATTTGTTATTTGGCTTCCTGAAAAAAATAGTGAAGGAGAGATATTACAGAAGGAAGAGCTATTACCTTTATTCAATGAAATGTTAGATTCTGTTGAAAAAGAGATTGCAAGTTTCGGGGAGAGATTCAAAATAGTAAAAACAATAGAAGACTTAGATATATTTTTTAAAGATGATAAAATGTATATTGTGAAAGGGATAGAAGGGTTAAAAGTCATTGAAAATGAAAAATCTTTAGAAATAAT
>JAGNZR010000011.1:32374-40845 GCA_017984315.1 Fusobacteriaceae bacterium
TTTTTAGAAAATGAGATTGAACTGATAGCATATAAAAATTTTGAAAGAGTATTTAGGAACAATTTTAAGTAAAAAAAAAGCGTATTACAACCTAGTAATACGCTTTTATATTAGTAAAGATATTATATTTATTTATCAGATAGCATTTTAGCTAATTGGTCAGGGCATGAAGTCCCTTTTCCACGGCAGTCTATTCCAGCTAATTTAGCAATTACATCCTCTTTGCTCAGTCCAACAAGAAGTTTTTCAAGACCAGTTGTATTACCATCACACCCACCATGGAATTTGATCTCAGTAATTTTACCTTGTTCTAATTTATAGCTTATCTCTTTAGCACAAACACCCTCAGTTTTTTTTGTTATCATAATGTAGACCTCCTGCTGAATACTAATTCATTTTTTATACACTCTATAATAAAAGTATGTACCACAACAGAAATATTATATCATTGAATACTAAAAAATTCAATGAGATATTCTAACTTTATCCCCTTGGAAAATATTCTTAGCAGTCATCTTTTTTACAATTGAATTTAGTACATTTCTTTTATTCAGACTCCAAAGTGGGCCAATCAGTGAATTTTTCTCTCCATCGCCTGTTAAACGGTGAATAATGATATCTTTAGGAAGAATTTCTAAAATTGAAATAACTCTTTCAACATAGTCATCCAATTCAAGTAGATCAAAAGATTTGCTGCTATAAAGTAGCTCTAATTTAGAATTTTTTAAAAGATAAAGAAGGTGAAGTTTCACACCCCATGTTCCGCATTTAACAGCGAGGGATGCAGTATCCATTTCATCTTTAAAACTGCTGAAAGGAAGTCCTATAATAATATGAGTTATAATTTTTATATTTAATGCACTTAATTTTTTCATTATATCTATATATACTTTAGTTTCATATCCACGGTTAATGGTTTTTGCCACTGAATCATTTGATGTTTGGAGCCCAAGTTCTACCCAAAGTACAGTTTTCTTATTTAAATTATCTAAAAGGGCTAAAACTTCGTCTGAGATACAGTCAGGTCTTGTAGCAATAGAGATTCCTAAAACTCTAGGGTGGGCTATTGCTTCATTATAAATTTTATTTAAATAATCTATATCTCCATATGTATTAGTGAAATTTTGGAAATAAGCAATAACTTTTCCATGAGGGAATTTACTGCTAATGAGCTCTAATTGCTCATTGATCTGCTCTGTAATAGATTTTATTCTATTGCCTGCAAATTCACCGCTACCACTTTCACTGCAAAAAATACACCCTCCAGTGCTGATAGTTCCATCACGGTTTGGACATGAAAACCCTGCGTCAATACTTACTTTATATATTTTTTCATTATAATTTTCTTTAAAATATTGGTTTAAAGAGTAATATCTATTCACTTTTTTATTCAACTCCATAGAAATAAAAATTTATCAATACACAAAATTATAAGGGGTATTAAAGAAAAAAGCAATAAAGAAAAATATTGACAAAGCTAAGTAACTTTTATATAATAAAAAGGATGAAAAACAAATTTTAAGTTATTTTAAGTTATAATTTAGGACGTTAATATAAACAAAAACTTCGAGGCGATTTTTTTTTTCGCCTTTTTTATTTGCCAAATATATTAGTTTTTGAAAGGAGAGGTAATTATGAAAATTGGTTTTGACAATGGGAAGTATTTAGAAGAGCAATCTAAATATATTTTAGAAAGAGTTAACTGTTATGATAAACTATATCTTGAGTTTGGGGGAAAACTGTTGCAAGATCTTCACGCAAAAAGAGTTTTACCTGGATTTGATGAGAATGTTAAGATAAAACTTCTTCATAAATTGAAAGATAAAGTAGAAGTTATAATCTGTGTCTATGCAGGGGATATAGAAAGAAACAAGATCAGAGGGGATTTTGGAATTACTTATGACATGGATGTTTTAAGACTGATCGATGAGTTAAGAGGTTATGAATTAGAGGTAAACAGTGTTGTAATTACAAGATATGATAACCAGCCTGCTACTAATGTTTTTATCAACAAACTTATGAATAGAGGGATAAAAGTATATAAGCACAGAGCAACAGAGGGGTATCCTACAGATGTAGATACTATTGTTAGTGATGAAGGTTATGGTGCTAACCCATATGTAGAGACTGAAAAACCTATAGTTGTAGTAACAGGACCAGGACCAGGAAGCGGAAAATTAGGAACATGTTTAAGTCAATTGTACCATGATTTTAGACATGGAAAGACATCAGGGTATTCTAAATTTGAAACATTCCCAGTATGGAATATACCTTTAAAACACCCATTAAATATAGCTTATGAGGCGGCAACAGTAGATCTGCAAGATATTAATATGATAGATCCATTCCATTTAGAAGCTTATGGTGAGGTTGCTATAAATTACAACAGGGATATAGAAGCTTTCCCTCTTTTAAAGAGAATTATAGAAAAAATTACTGGTAAAGAGTCTACTTACAAATCACCTACAGATATGGGAGTTAATAGAGTAGGGTTTGGAATTATAGATAATGAAGTTGTAAAAAAAGCTTCTGAGCAAGAGATAATAAGAAGATATTTTAAAACATTATGTGAATATAAAAAAGGGTATATCTGTAAAAACTCTTTAAATATATCAAAGCGTATAATGGATGATGTTAATTTAAAAGAAAATGACAGAAAAGTTGTTGCAGTAGCAAGACAAGTACTTGAAAGAGTAAAATGTGAAAATAATAGCTGTAACGGAATAAATTCTACTATAGCTTTAGAACTTCCAGATGGTCATATTGTTACGGGAAAACATTCAGATATAATGGATGCTCCTTCAGCAGCACTGTTAAATGCGATAAAATATTTATCAAATTTAGATGACAATATGCATATTCTATCTCCAGTAGTATTAAATCCAATATTACAGCTAAAATCAGTAACACTTAAAAACAAAGTAACTGCACTTGATTGTGAAGAGATTCTGATAACATTAAGTATATGTGCTGCAACAAATCCAGCAGTTCAATTGGCTATGGATAAATTGTCATTACTTAAAGGTGGACAAGCTCACTGTACTACAATTTTAGGGAAAAATGATGAGCAGATTTTTAGAAAATTAGGGATTGATGTAACATGTGATCCAGAGTTTCCAACTGAAAACTTATATTATAATGAGTAATCTTAAATATATGCAAAGGAGCTATTCAAATATTTGAATAGCTCCTTTTTTCATAAATTATATCTGTTTTTTAGCATCTGCACTTTTCTTTAAAGTTTCGATCTCAGAAAGGCAGTGACAATAACCATTAGGATTTTTAATTAAATAATCTTGATGATACTCTTCAGCATTATAAAAATTTTCAAGGGGCAAAATCTCTGTCACTATTTTATCTTTGTATTTTTTTTGAATTTCATCCTTGAAAGTTAAAATAGTATCTTTTAGTTTTTCATTCTCAGGAAGGTAGTAGATACCTGTTCTGTATTGAGAACCAATATCATTTCCCTGCCTGTTTAAAACAGTAGGATCAATTAGTTCAAAAAAATAGTGTAAAAGTTTTTCAAGGGGCAGCACAGTTTCATTAAATTCTATTTTTACTGTTTCTGAAGAAAAAGTTTTCCCTGTGCAAACCATTTCATAAGTAGGATTGCCAACTTTACTGTTAGCATACCCCACTTCAGTATCAGTAACCCCTTTTAAATTTTGAAAATAATTTTCAACACCCCAAAAGCATCCACCAGCCAGATAAATAGTACTCATTAAAAACCTCCTATTTGAATAAAATTAATTATAAATTTTTAGGTTTTAAACTCTTTCTCATCTCTAAAAAATTGTTAAGTCTCTCCTCAGATGAATTAATAATCAACTCTTCTGGATAACCAACTTTCTCCACTAATTTTTCAACCTCTTCAAAGCCACCAATATAGCTGGAAAAATGAGCATCAGACCCATAGGAGATATAACACCCCTCTTTTTTAGCAAGTTCAGCTATTTTTAAACAGTTAGGTGCAGATCCTCTTCTAGCTATTGTAAGAGAGGTATTGTTAAGTTCAATAGCAATATTACACTCTTTAGCAGCCTTAACAACTTCGTCATATCTTATTGGAAATTGTGGATTTCCTAAGTGAACTCCAATATCAATTTTTTGTGATTTAAAAAGGTTGATTATAGCTTTTGTATTTTTATCGATATCTCCAGTCTCTCCGTATTCAGGTATGTCGTGAAATCCACCAATGACAATATCCATCACTTTGTAAATCTTTTGATTAATATCTATATTGGCATATTCATCTAAAATATTAACCTCAACTCCTTTTAAAATCCTAACACCATCAATGTATTCAGGAATAATGCACATATTAGCAAGTCCCCACCAATGTGGACTGTCTTGAAGAGCAGGGCCGTGATTAGTAATTGCAACAGTACTCATACCTTTTTCTTTAGCAGCTTTTAAATTCTCTTCTAAAGTGCTGAAGGCATGTGGATTTATGTTTGTGTGAACATGCAGATCAATTTTATAACTCATATCTTCCCCTTATAAATATATAATTAATTATTTAAAGAATAAAAAACTCTAATTAGTTCCTTTAAATCATAGATGTCATCTACACCAGCAGTCTCTCTAACAGAGTGCATTGACAGCATTGGAATACCTAAATCAATGGTATTAATATCTAAATGTCCAATAGAAACAGGACCTAATGTAGAGCCTCCTCTTTCATCAGAATGGTTAACAAATTCCTGAATCTTAATATTGTTTTCTTTAGCTAAATGCTTGATTACAGAGCATGTGAAAGCATCTGTAGCATAGGATTTATTAGCACTATGCTTTATAACAACACCACAATTCAGTTTAGGTTTGTTAGTAATATCAGTTTTACCTACCTTAGCTGGGTGAATAGCATGAGCTCCATCAGCAGAGATCATAAATGAACTATAAATACTTTGATAAAACTCCTCTTTAGATTTTCCAAGAGAGTTAGATATCCTTTCTAAAATGTTTAAAAGTAAATTACTGTCAGCACCTTGAACCGATCTAGAACCACACTCTTCATTATCAAAACACCCTAAAACGTTGATACCATTTTTAGAATTGCTTTCTAAAAATCCATGTAGACCAGCATAAGTTGAAGCTAGATTATCAATTTTTGGAGTATTGATTAGTTCGTTATTATTTCCAAAAATAACCCCTTTGCATACATCATAAAGGAAAAATTCTGAATCTAAAATCTCCTCTTTCTCTAAGTTACTATTTGCTAAAATCAGATTAAGAAGCAGCTCTTCACTGTTTAAATTAGAACTAATAAGAGAGATAAGAGGTAACATATCATTTTGTTTAGACAATTTTTGTCCATCATTTACCTCTCTATTTTGATGGATAGCAACATTTGGAATAACAAGTAAAGGTCTGTCGATATCAATTAAAACAGATTTAGGAGTTAAGATACTATCACCTTTAACAATTACTCTTCCTGCAATAGATAAAGGTCTATCTAGCCATGTATTAAGTATTGGTCCCCCATAAACTTCTGTATTAAACCTAATGTAAGAATTTTCTCCAGTAGTAACAGGGTTAGGCTTTATTTTAAAACCTGGAGTATCAGTATGATTTACAGTGATTTTAAAGAAAAAGCTATCTAGATTTTCAGGGATAGATAAGGCAATTAGTGCAGAATCCCCCCTTTTTATATAGTATCTAGAACCAGAACTAATCTCCCATTTTTCATTTAGTTTCAACTCTTTAAAATTATTATTTTTTAATTTTTCTTCTAATAAGTAAACAGTGTGAAAAACTGATCTACTATTATCAGTGAATTCTAAAAAATTTTTAACAAATTTTTTCTTCATATATTACTCCTTTAAATGGTTTAATTTTATATCTGTAACTGTTCATAGATGTTTTTTGTAAGATTTGTAAACGATAATCCAGCTAACCTAATATTAGAAAACTCTTCAATCTCACTAAAAAGGTTTTCAAACATATCATAAAGAGTAACTCTGTCATTTGTATGTTTTGTAAGAGAGAATGATCGAGTAATTAAAGTGAAATCACTATATTTTAATTTAAGAATTAAAGTTTTTGTATAAAACTTTTCCTCTGTAAGTCTATCATATACTTTTTGAAAGATATCTTCAAGCTCTCTTCTAAGATCCTCTTCAGATGAAAGAGGATATCTATAAGTATTTTCCGCACCGATTGAATGGGCTTTTCTTTCATTTTCCACTTCACTGTCATCAATCCCTCTAGAGTAATAGTATAGTAAAAGAGCACGAGAAGCAGAGTATCTCTTTTTAAGTTGTGAGTATGATAAGTTGTAAATATCTTGTACTTTTTCAATTCCGTTTTGAAAAAGCTCTACTTCTAATTTTTTTCCAACTCCAGGTATCTCCCTAATGGGTCTATCTTTTATATACTGAATAAATTCATGGGAGTTTTTAAAAATAGAGATCCCAGCAGGCTTTTTCATATCACTGGCTATTTTAGCACTAAGTTTATTGTAGCCAATACCAATAGAGCAAGTCAGACCTGTTATCTCCAATATCCTCTCTTTAAACTTTTCAGCAAAATAAAGTTTTGACGGGTATTTATCAATGATATTTGTTAAATCTATATAGCCCTCATCTAAGGCGATAAATTCAACTTTATCAGTAATTTTTTTTACTAATTTGTGGATAGTTTCAGAAACTTCGGAATAAAGATCTATATTTACAGGGAGAATTTTTAAATTTGGGCATAATTTTTTTGCTTGAAATACAGGCATAGCAGATTTAACACCGAATTTTCTAGCTTCATAACTAGCAGTACAAATTACCCCTCCTCCTACAACAAAGGGTTGCCCTTTTAATTGTGGATTTTCCCTCATCTCAACAGAGGCATAAAAGGCGTCCATATCATAGTGCATGATTACTCGCTCCATTTTTACCTCCTATCTATAAGCCTAGTAATTGTTAGTTTTTTGATTTTTATGTATTCTACATATTCCATATTATACACGGATTATATCTATTAAGCAAACATGGTAGCAAACAAAATTAATTGATCAATTCAACTGCTTTTCTAAATTCTTTCGTGGTTTTATGGGTATAAATATTTTCAGTAATTGAAAAATCTGAATGACCTACAAGCATAGTTATAAAAGTGTTATTGTATTATCATTTATCAATTTATAAATTTATAAATTTTTGATGAAATAGGTATAGTTCTTAATCAATTATATTTTTTATATAATCAAAGGATTTAAATTAATAAACTAGTATATAGAGTTATGTATTATTTGAATTTAAATATATTATATATTTATGGAGGGGAAAAAATGGCTTTAAATAAAAAATTAGAAAAAAAATTTAATGAACAAATTAACAGAGAGTTTCACTCAGCTTTATTATATTTATCAATGGCAGCATATTTAGAAAAAGAAGGACTAAAAGGGTTTGCAAACAGAATGTATGTTCAATATCAAGAGGAACTTAGTCATGCTCAAAAATTTTATAGATATGTAAATGAAAAAGGTGGAGTAGTAGTTTTAGAGCAAATAGGAGCAGTCAAAACAAAATGGGAAAATGTAACTGAAGTTTTTAAAGAGGCATTAGTTCATGAAGAGTTTATCACAAATTCTATTAATGAGATAGCAGATTTAGCTATGAAAGAAAAAGATCATGCAAGTTTAAATCTTTTACAATGGTTTATTAGCGAACAGGTAGAGGAAGAGGCTTCTGTTGGCGAAATTTTAGCACAACTAAAACTCTTAAATGGAGATGGTGGTGGAATGTTTTTATTAGATAAGGATTTATCTTCAATTGTTTTTGTTGATAAAACTTTAACAACATAAGTGAAAATAATACTGTAGACTAATAAAATATATATTAAAGTATAAATAAGAAAAGGTTAGCTATCTAAAAAATATCTAACCTTTTCTTATTTACCTTTAGAGATATGCAGATTATAGATAATTAATACTTAAATTTAATTTTTGAATAAAAACATTAAGACTTCTTTTTGCACTCTTCATTTTCCTCTATTCTGTAATTGCTTCCATAAAAGAGGGATTCTTGATATAATATTCTCTTTTAAAAAAATAACAATGCCATAATTTAAAAGTAATAAGTTAATATTCAAAGAAAAAATAAAATAAAAATTGTGGAAAAAAAGAAAATGAATTATCATGTAAATAACTTAAAAAATAAAGGGTTGTATGAAAATTAATCTACTTAGTATATTTATTTTTCATCAATAAATTTATAGAATAGGCTTTGAAAAAGTATTCCAGGAATAACTATAGCATCAAAAAGGAAGAAGGTGATAAGATGAACGGAAAAAATAGAAAAGATATTAAACCAGGAATAGTAGTCTTGGTTGTAAAAAAAGAGGATCAAAGAACAGGAAAACTTACAGAAGGAGTTGTGAAAGATATCCTTACAAACTCTGCAAACCACCCTCACGGGATAAAAGTAAGACTGGCAGATGGCACAGTTGGAAGGGTTCAAGAAATAAAAATATGAGCAATA
>JAGNZR010000029.1:0-1599 GCA_017984315.1 Fusobacteriaceae bacterium
CCATATACAAATGTAGGCTGAATTATGTGCTCTTCACATTTTTGCTCAAAGAACTCATTGATAATATAACCTATTGAGTTCATATGTGAAGCTATTTGAACACGGTGCTCTTTTGCAGCAGCTTTAGCTTTAGCAAAATCTTTAATTTCCCAGAAATCTACACCAGTAACCTCTTTTACCATATCTACCATATGTACTCTCTTGAAGTTTTCAAGTAATAAATTTTGTCCATTATAGTGAACTGTAGTTGTTCCTAAAACCTCTTTAGCTAAATGTGATATAATTCCTTCTGTTATATTCATCATATCATTGAAATCTGCATAAGCTTGGTACAGTTCCATCATTGTAAACTCTGGATTATGTCTAGTTGAAATCCCTTCATTTCTAAAGTTTCTATTAATTTCATAAACTCTATCAAATCCACCAACTATTAATCTTTTTAAATAAAGCTCTGGAGCTATTCTTAAATATAACTCCATATCTAATGCGTTATGGTGAGTTATGAAAGGTCTTGCTGCTGCTCCTCCTAAAATAGGATGCATCATAGGAGTTTCAACTTCTAAAAACCCTCTAGAGTTCAAGTAATTTCTTACTTCATTCATAATTTTATTTCTTTTTAAGAAAGTCTCTTTTACTTCTCTATTTACAATAAGATCTAAATATCTTTTTCTGTATCTAATCTCAACATCTGTTAACCCATGATACTTTTCAGGTAAAGGTCTTATATTTTTAGAAAGTAATGTAAATTCATTTACTCTTAATGTTAACTCCCCTTTTTGAGTTAAAAACATTTTTCCTTTTAATCCAACTATATCTCCAACTGCTACTAAACCTATCAGTTCAAATACCTCATCACCAATCTCATCTTTTCTTACATAGGCTTGAACTCTTCCAGTTTGGTCTTCTATATGTATAAAAACAGCTTTCCCTTGCTCTCTTAATCCCATAATTCTTCCAGCTGTTTTAAACTCTTTCTCTTCTTCAATATTAGAGGCTAAAAGCTCTGCAATCATATTCTGTTTATCATATTTTTTCCCAAATGGATCTATGCCCATTTTCTTTATTTCTTCAACCTTTTTCCATTTGTCCATCATAATATGATCGTTTTCAATTCTGTCAAAATATCTTTCCATGTTGCCTCCATTTTTTTAAATTTATTTATTTATTATATACAATGTTCTTTACAATGTCCACTGTTTATTTTTTATTTTTTAATTTCACTATTGCTATATTACTTTTTCTTGCCCAAGTTGTGCCTGGATAACCATCCATAGTGTTTTTATACCATAACAATGCACTATCTTTATCCCCTTTTTTTTCATAAGAGCTTCCTGTATTATATGAACTTTCTGCTTTTCGTGCATTACTATCATCTTGTGAAGCAAGATATTTTTTATAACTTTCTACTGCTTTATCGTAGTCTCCGTTAATAAAATATGATGATCCTAAATAATAATTAGTATCCATTTTTATAGACTTATCTTTTACATTATTAAAATATATTATAGCCTCAGTATATCTATTTTGAACAAAAGCTTTTTTACCTTTTTCATAATATTTTTGATCTGCATCTAACTGGCCTGGATCTAACTGCATCAT
>JAGNZR010000029.1:1699-14189 GCA_017984315.1 Fusobacteriaceae bacterium
TTATCTCCAGTATTTACAAATATATTAAAAAGCATTACATTCAATTCATTTTCTCTGTCATCATTAGGGTATGCAATTGTATAAAGGTCTATATTAGAGATTGCTTCTTGATACCTTTTGAAATTATATGAATCTCTTGCAGCATCATATATAGCGCCTTTTTCAACTTTATAATTTAAAATATTTTTTACAACTAAATTTTGTACTGTGTCACCTTTTCTGCTTATCTTTAAAGTAAAATCATTTTGAAATAATGATCTAAAGTTATATGAACCATCTTTTTTTACTAACTGATAGCTAGGAACCTTTTTACCTACAATATATACTGAAGTTATCTTAGAATCACTAATTTTTAAAGTTTCTCCTGCATATAAATATACACTTTTCATCTCTCTAGTTACAGATATAGGGCTAATTAGCTGCTTTTCCCAATTGTTTTTCACAGTATTTAAAACTGTTTTACTTCCATTACCTGTTAACTTTATATTGTTTTGTACTAATCTTTCCCCTTCTATTTGACTTTGTACAGCTGTTCCTGTACCAGTTTTTTTATTTATAAAATCAGTTAAAGATGTACACCCTGTCATTAACAGAAGGGAAACTATTAATATTTTTATTTTCATCCCTATCTCCTTACTTTTTATTTTTCAAAAATCTCAATAATTAAGCTGTTTATAAAATCTTTCTCTTTAAAAATGTCATATATTACTGTAATTTTATCTTTTTCATATACTATTTTTCCATTCTGTACTTTAAAATTTTCTTTAAGTCCGTAGGCCTCTAAAAAAAAGCTTCCTACACCATTTTCTAAAAAAAATAATTTTGCTAAAGTTTGCCCTTTTCTCTCCATTTTAAACCTGTTTCCAAAAAAAACTAACTCAGTTTCCCCTATTTCAGTGGAATATGCATATTTAAAACTCTCTCCTAAAATACTCTTTATAGCAACCACATTTTCTAAAATTTCATCTTTAAATGCATCTTTACTTTTTATTTTTAAATTAATATTCATCATCTTCATAATCTCTATAATTATCGTCGTAGTCGTCGTAATCGTCTTCTAAATCTCTATCCTCTCTATCATAGTATTCATCCTCTTCAAAATCACCTATATTTCCAGCTAAAAGACACTCATCTCTCCAATACTGTATAATATCACGGGCCTCTCTTCTATCCTCTACCAATTGAATATCTTCATTTTCTTCATCAGATAAAAATACAAATAAATTTCCTTCAAAATCCTCTGTTATTAAATAATCTGCTTCTCCTAATGTTACTATTTCAAGAACATTTAATTCATGCTCCTCTCCATCAATATCAAAATCAAAATTTTCACCTTGTACATACATTTTTGTTTACCTCCTAATAACTTTTGAAATTTACTTATGATATTTAATATTATTGTTAATCCCCAACCATCTATACAGTTGCTCAAAAAAAATTAATCTCATCAATTGGTGTGGAAATGTCATTTTTGAAAAACTCAATCTCATATCTACATTTTTTCTAAGTTCATCTGATACTCCGTAAGAACCACCTATTATAAAATTGATTGTACTATTCCCTCTAACGCCTATATTCTCTATTTCACTGGCCATCTCTTCAGAAGATAGCTGTTTAGCACCAATATCCAATAGTATATTATATCCTCTGTTTTTTTCCAAAGCTTTTATTATCTCACTGCACTCTTTTTCAATGGATTTTTCCCTTTGTTGGTCATTTCCATCCTCTTTTAACTCCACTATTTTTACTTTGGCAAAAGCTGTTAAACGTTTAAGAAATTCATCTATCCCATCATTTATATATTTTTCTTTTACTTTCCCTATACATATCAAATTAATATTCATCATTACCACTTCTCTTTTTTAAATATATTTTATCTTCTTTTAAATTTTTTTTCTATCTCATCTATACCTAATCTTAAAATAATAGGCCTTCCATGAGGGCATGTGTACTCCCCTATTGCATGTAATTTTTTAACCAGTTGCAGCATCTCATCATTTTTCAGTTCTTCCCCTGCTTTAATAGCACTTTTACACGACATTGCAATTATTATACCCTCTCTAGGGTCTCTGTCCCTATAAATGCTAAGTTCACTTAACAATTCCCTAAAAAACTCCTCAATACTCTCTTTCATAGAAAAAACAGGGATACTTCTTATTAAAATTTCATTTTTTCCAAACTCCTCTATTTCAAATCCAAAGCTAGTTAAGATTTCAATATTTTCAAGTACCTTATCCATATCTTTTGGTTCTAAAACAACTCTTTGAGGAATCAATAATCCTTGGCTTTTTATCTCCTTCTCTTCATAGCTTTTTTTATACTCTTCATACAATATCCTTTCATGCACAATATGCTGATCATAAAGCTCTAGAGTACCACCATTTTCTACTATAATATAGGAATTCATAAATTGTCCAATAATTTTTATTTGGCTCTCTTTTTTTAAATGAATATTTTTTGGTATATCTAATTTACAACTATTTTCAGATTTAGTAAATATATTTTTTATCTCATTATTTTCTTCTATTTTTTTCTTATGGTCAATTTCTAATTTTATCTTATCATTAGTTTCTAATTCTATTTTTTCATTAGTCTCTAATTTTATCTCATCTTTAATTTCTAATAATTTTATATTCTCCATAGGGGGATTTTCATATTTTGCTTCATATTTTAGCTCTGCCTTTACAACTTCAACATCCAACTCTCTAGCAGTTAAATCATCATTTTTTAAAATTATCTCTTTTATTTTTGAACTTACTAAATTATATATATTTGTATCATTGCTAAATTTAACAATTTTTTTAGATGGGTGTACATTTACATCTACATCTTTTCCAGATACATTTAAAAAAAGTAGTACAAATGGGTATTTTCCTTTTGATAATTTTGTGTAATAACTATCAATAATTGCAGTTTCAATGAGCTTAGATTTTACAATTCTGCCATTTACAAAGATGTATATAGAATCTTTAGTTGCTCTTGAAATAGTGCTATTACCTAAAAACCCTAATTCAAATTCAATCAAATTTTTTAAAGTATGTCTACCAAAAATTTCTATTATAGCATTTTGCATCCCATTACCACTAGTAGTGATCCCCTCTTTACCATTTAAAGTTAAAGAGATTGCAATATTTGGATTAGCTAAAGCTTCTTGAAATACTATCTCTTTTATATAAGAATACTCTGTAAATTCCTTTCTTAAAAATTTAAGTCTAGCTGGAGTATTAAAAAACAGTTCCTTAACTTCTATCTCTGTTCCTCTATTTAATGGTGCCTCTTTAAAAGAGGTCACTTTGTTTCCTAAAATTGTTATTACATTTCCTTCACTTTTTTCAGTTTTTGATGATATTTTTACTTTTGAAACTGCACATATAGAGGATAGAGCTTCCCCTCTAAAACCATAAGTACTTAAATTAAAAATATCCTCTTTCTCTCTTATTTTACTTGTTGCATGTCTCTCAACACATAAAAGAAGATCTTCCCTCTCCATCCCAACGCCATCATCAACTATTCTTATATACCTTCCACCATCTTTTACTTCAATGGAGATATTTTTACTTTTTGCATCTATAGCATTTTCTAACAACTCTTTTACTAAAGAGGATGGACTCTCTACAACCTCTCCAGCTGCTATTATATTTGATACTTGCTCATCTAGGATCCTTATAATACCCATTTTTATCCCCTCTATATTTAATCTTATTTTATAATAATACACTATTTTTTTCTTCTAGGATTAATTTTTTATTTTTTTGTGTTTTTTTTTTCTTTTACTGATATAATTTAATACAAGTCACTCATTAATCGTTTTATTCTAATTTACGGGAGATATTTTATGAAAAAATTCTTATTTTTTATATATTTTTTATTTATATATAACCTTTCTTTTTCTTACTACATCAACGACTATATTCTTTTTAAAGAGTGCGTTAATTTATACGAAAACGAAGAGTATTCTAAAGCTGAAATTAAATTTAGGAGCTTAGAAAAAAGTTATCCCTCTTCAAATTTAGTTAAAAGTAATTACTATGCTTATTTTATGGCTCTTAACTATTATTCATTAAGGAATATGGACAAAGCTATATTTTATATGCAAAAATCTGTCTATACCCCTAAAAATTTAAAAGGAAGAAATTTTTTTCTCCTAGATAGAAACTACTATTTAGGAAAGTTTTTTTATGAAAAGGGTGATATTGACTCAGCTACTCCATATCTTACACAGCTAGTAAATATAGATTACTCTCCAACAGCTAAAAATTATGAAAGTTATGCTTTAAATATTCTGAAAAATCATAGTTCTAATTTTAAAATTTTATATGATATTAAATTTAAAAATGATTTCTCACAAATCTCTATCCCTTCATCTAAAGAGTTATTGAAAGTTACAAAATATTTTTTAGATAGAGAGGAGTTTGAACACGCTTTAAAGGTTATTTCATACTTATATACAAAAGAATCTTCAAATGAAACTGTAATTTTATATTACCTGCATACTTTATACAGTTTAAATATGTATGATGAGGTCGTTAAAATCAGTTCAAAGATGCTTGAAGAGGTTAAATACCCTATTGTTTTCTATTTTAGAGGTAAATCCCTTATAAAAACAAAAGCTTATACCAGCGGCATTTTTAATTTAGAGACTGCTATCTCTTTAGAAAATGAGCATTCTAGAACAGGTTTTTTAAACGATGCTAGAGAAACACTGCTCAATACATATTTTGCTTTAAACAGTTATGATGATATTATAGCTAAATGTAAAGAATTTGAGCCCCTTAATAAAGAGGAACAGCTTATTCTTATTAACTCTTATTTTAAGAAGAAAGATTATGCTAACGCTCTCTCTCTCTCTGATAAATTTGTAAAAAATTACCCTTTTACTCCACACTCAATATATTTATACTATTTGCTAAAAGAGTTTAAATATAAAGTAGACGATACAACTGCTGAAAAATTTAATAATATTTCTGAACTACCAACTTTAAGATTGATGAGTATTGTTTCTAACACTTATCTATATAACTTAAATAGCTATAAATTAAATCTTAAAGAGGAGTTTAAAAATCCTGAATTATCTAAACTATTTAAAATAGCTGAGTTGGAAGATATTAATTTAATCCATTTAGAAGTGGAAAATAGCTCTAAATTGTCCTATGATCCAACAATTAATGAATATTTAATAACAAAAATTTTAGATAACTCAAAAAATTACGGTTATGCTCTTGAAAACTCTAGAAACAATACAAATCTGTTTTCTAAGTATAAAAATTTAATCCCTCTTCTATACCCAAAATATTATACTGATGAGGTTAATAAAGCATCAAAAAAATATGATATCCCTGATAATTTATTATATACTGCAATCTATCTTTCTAGTAAATATAAACAAAACTATGCTGGTTCTATGTATAAAATTGGTCTTATGCAGATACAATATAACCCAGTAGAGATAAGTGACTATACTTTACTGACAGATCCTAATTATAACATTGATTTAGGAAGTAAAAGATTAGCAAGTTTAATAAGAAAAAATAACAGCAATATAAAAGGGTTAATTGAATATCTTTACGGAGAAAAAGTTTTAAATAGTATTCATTTCGAAAATGAAGATTTTTATATAAACAATATTTCTGATGCTACTATAAAGAAACAGTTAACAGAGTTTGCACAAGCTTATGTATTTTATAAAATACTTTATAATTAAATCAATGGAAGGTCTTAATATATGAAAAATACAAATTGGATTTTTAAAAATTCACAAAGCACTATTAATTCTAGCAACATTGCCAAAGAATTTCAAGAGATTCTTTTTTCTAGAGGCTTAAAGGATGAAGAATCTATGAGCAAATTTTTAAATCCGAATTTAAAAGATTTAAATTCACCTTTTGGACTTAAAGATGTAGATATAGCTGTAGAATTAATTTTAAAAAATATTGAAAATAAAGAGAGCATCTGGATTTATGGGGATTATGATGTTGATGGTATAACATCTACCTCTATTTGCTATCTTGCACTAAAAAAATTAGGTGCTGATATAAAATATTATATCCCTTTAAGAGATGAAGGTTATGGCCTTAATTTTGAAGCTTTAGAATATATTTCAAAACAGGGTGGAAAAACTGTTATTACAGTTGACTGTGGTATCACGTCACATAAAGAGATTGATTTTGCTAACTCTTTAGGACTTAATATGATTGTTACAGATCATCATGATATTATTCAAGGGGTTATACCAAAAGCTTTTGCTGTTATAAACCCTAAAAGAATTGATAATATTTACCCTTTTAACTCTCTTTGCGGTGCTGGAACAGCTTTTATGCTTCTTTTAGCTCTACACGAAAAATTAAACAAAAGAGAGGAGATGTTTAAGTATTTAGATCTTGTAGCCCTTGCTACAGTTGCTGATATTGTTCCTCTTATAAATGATAATAGAATTTTTGTAAAATCTGGATTAGAGCAGTTAAAACATACAACTTTACCATCATTAAAAGCTTTATTAAAACGTCTTTTTTTTGAAGATTATGAAACTAGAGTTTTTTCTCCTTATGACATTGGTTTTATAATTGCCCCTGTATTCAATGCTGCGGGGAGGTTAGAGGATGCAAAAACATCTGTCGAGTTTTTAATATCTGATGACCATACTAAATTTTTACCACTTATTGATAAGCTAATTGAAAATAATCAGAACAGAAAGATTCTCCAAGAGAAAATTTTAAATAGCTGCCTTGAAACTATTGAAGAGAATGAGTTATATAAAAAAAGTATAATTTTAGTTGCAAAAGAAGAGTTTCATCACGGAGTTATTGGAATTGTCGCTTCTAAAATATTAGATAAATATTATAAGCCTACTATTGTGTTAGAAATCAATAGGGAAGAGGGGATTGCAAAAGCTTCATGCAGAAGTACTGAAAGTTTTAATATGATAGAAGCACTTACAAAACATTCTCACTTTTTAAGTAAATTCGGAGGGCATCATGGAGCTGCTGGATTTTCTATCCTTTTAAATAATTTAGAAGAATTTTATGATGCTATAAATAAATACTGTGAAGAGATAACTCATGAACACGATACATTAAAACCGATTAAAATTGAGAAAATATTGACTTTAGATAAACTGTGTTATGGTTTTTTAGACTCCCTTAAACAGTTAGAGCCTTATGGTTTCGGTAATCCAACACCTATTTTTGCTTTTTATAATATAGAATATTCCGATTTAAAACTTATTGGAAAAGAAAGGAATCACCTCTCTATGACACTAAAACAAAATGGGCTTGAAGTGAGAAATAATTTTTGGTTTGGTGCAGGTGAGTATCTAGATACTATTTTAAAATATGATAAAATCTCCATTGCATTTAAGCCAAAACTAGAAACATATTTAAATAAGTATACATACAAAGCTTTTATTGAAGATATAAAAGTTGATTTAAAAATACCTCATATAAATGAGGCAACTGTATCTTCAGAGATTTGTAATATCACTTTTCCCATAAAATCAGTTTTTTATTCGGAAAAAATCATCCCTGATGCCCCCTATTTTAAAATAAAGATTACAGAAAATTCAGGACTTATTGTTCACAACAGTTTTACAATCGGTTTTCTTGATTCACCTACACTTTTTATTTTAAAAAACCATGAAAAAGTAAGTAATGACAACTATATAGCTCGTGTTACAAAAACAGTTGAGACTGGCAGTAACTATAATGTTTTCATAGAAATTTTTCCAAATTATGAATTCCTCTCTTACTCTATCAAACCAGGAAAAATTTTTTTAGATATTAAAAATTTTCTTTTAAGAGACAAGGAATATTCTGATTTTCAAAAAAATATTTTAAACTCTATATTTAAAAAAGGTGAGAATCTTATTTTAAATATAAATATTTTAAATAAGAAAGAGGAACTAGAGATTATATTTTTGACAATTTCTATCTACTATTTCAATCTTAAGAATAAAGTTTTAATTGTTACAGAGGAGAATAATAAGTTTAATATCTCTCCAAAACTTAATTATTTTGCTGAAGTATCTACTATCTTGAAAGAAGGGTATGAATATTATATAATCTTAAATAATAATATTGATGAAAAATCTTTAAAAGATAAGAGGTTTTTATTTTTTAAAGGTTAGTTAACCATTTGGAGGATCCTTTGAAATTTCAATTATTAAACAGCAAAAATTACGAAGTAAAAAAAACTATTAAACTGCTTGAACAAGCAGCTAGACTTTTTGATATTAAACTTTATTTCACTGGTGGAATTATTAGAGATGCATTCATAAATCGTCCTAATTATGATATTGACCTATTTATAGAAGAGTTTAATTTGCCTTTTATCCATTATTTAGAAATAATTTTTCAAACTGAATTTAAAATTATATATGAATTTCAAAATGCTTTAGCTACTTTGAATAATGGCATCTCAATTG
This sequence comes from Fusobacteriaceae bacterium, assembly GCA_017984315.1. Taxonomy (GTDB): domain Bacteria; phylum Fusobacteriota; class Fusobacteriia; order Fusobacteriales; family Fusobacteriaceae; genus JAGNZR01. The sequence continues at coordinate 10,116 of JAGNZR010000029.1, forward strand.
ATGTTTCAATTATTAGAAAAGATGTTTACTCCTTCACAGGAGCTCTACCTTTAGTGACTAAAGGTACTTTTTTAGAGAATATTTATAGAAGAGATTTCAGTATTAACTCTATTGTATATTCAGGAAATAAGATTATTGATCCTTCTAAAGGGATTAGGGATATAAAAAAAAGAGAGATAAAATCCCTTTACTATAATAGTTTTTTAGATGACCCCACTAGAATTTTAAGAGGGATAAAATTTTCTTTAAGATATAACTATAACTTTGAGGAAGATACTAAATTTTTAATTATCAACAGTTTTTTATGTAACAGTTTAGTACCAATCTCTTTTGTTAGATTTTATAGAGAACTTTTTGGAATTTTTTCAGAAAAAAATATCTCTAATTTTTTTAAAAGTAAAATTTATTCAGAAATTTCTCCACTTTTATTGGGAGATTTTAACCGAAATAAACTTTATAACTTTTCTCTATTTATAATAAAAAATAGAAATTTAATAAAAAAATTAAAGATTACACAAGAGGAGATTTTTGAACTTTATATCTCTTTAATCAATTATTTCAGATTAAAACATAATTTTTCTAGCCTAATAATTGAAAAAAATTTTTTTAAACAAAGAGATTCTTTTTATTTTAGCGAAATGTTTATAAATTTTATTAATGAAAAAAGTTTAATTAAATTTAATAAAAAAGACAAAAATTTGAACTCAAATATTTTTAACTCTTTAAAAGTATTTTCAAATAAAGAGATTTTCGCTTTATTTTTCTTACTAAATAACAATCTGCACTGCAAAAACATCATAAAAAAATACATTAAAATTAGAGAGATTAAACCTTTAATTAATGGTAGTATCTTAATTAACATAAATTTTTCACCTAGAAATCAATTTAAAAAGGTAATTGAAAAAGCTTTTTTATGCCAAATAGACAATCCAAAATATTCTATTAGTAATATATTAAATGAGGTGTTGCCAAATTATGGACTATCTTGTTAAGCCTAAAGAAAATTTTTCTCTTGAAGTTACAATTCCAGGCTCTAAATCAATAAGTAACCGTGCACTTATTTTAGCTGCCCTTAGGGGTAAAAAATGTATTTTAAGAAATTTTCTATTATCTGATGACACTACTTATATGATTGAAGGATTAAAAAAATTAGGAAATATAATAGAATTTTCTGAAAATAATAACGAACTAACAGTAATTGGCAACAATAAGAGAGTTTTTGATAATGTTTCAGTTTATACTGGAAATGCTGGAACTATGATGAGATTTTTATCTTCATATATAGCTACAGGATTTGGAACAGTTACACTATCTGGAAACTCTAGAATGAATGAAAGACCAATTAAAGATCTTGTGGACTCTTTAGAAGAGTTAGGAGTAAAAATCCAATATTTGGAAAATACTGGTTACCCTCCAATCTCTTTATCTGTAAATTCAAATAATTTTTCTGATTCTGTTAAAGTTAAAGGAGATAAAAGCAGTCAGTATTTATCTTCTTTACTTATGGCAGCCCCTTATTTTAAAAATGGTTTAAAAATAGAGCTTCAAAGCCATTTAGTATCCAGACCTTATATTGATATGACTCTCTCTATGATGTCAGAGTTCGGAGTAAAAGTTAAAGAGGATAAAATTGAAAACTGTTTTTATATTCCTTGTGGAAAATATGAACTTGATAACTATTTGATTGAAGGGGACATGTCTTCAGCTTCTTATTTTTTAGCAATGGCTCTTATTACTAATTCTACTATAAAGATTAATAATTATTTCAAAAACAGTATTCAAGGGGATAAAAAATTTTTGGAGATATTTTTAAATTTAGGTGGTAGAATATTAAATGAAACACCTAATTCTATAACAGTTTCTGGGATTGAAAATTATAAAGGGATAGATATTGATTTAAATGATTCCCCTGATATAGCTCAGACTTTAGCTGTTGTAGCTCTTTTTGCAAAAACCTCAACTACTGTAACTAATGTTGCAAATATGCGTATAAAAGAGACTGATCGGATCACTGCATTAAAAAATGAGATATTAAAATTAGGTGGGGAATTTATTGAAAGGGAAGATAGTTTTACTATTATCCCTAAAACCTCTTATAAAGGCGTTACAGTTGAAACTTATGATGATCATCGAATGGCTATGAGTTTTTCCCTTGCAGGCTTAAAAATACCTGGAATCATTATTAAAGAGTCTAATTGTGTTTCAAAAACTTTCCCAGATTATTTTAAAATTTTTAATAAAATTTATGAAGTATAATTTATTTTTATATTAAGAGGAGGCTTAGTTGCGTTTAAAAAAATTTATAACTATTACATGTATACTTTTTTCTTTAGTATATAATTTCGCTTTTGCTTCTTCTAATCTTACTCCTGAAGAGCAGGAGATCGCTTTATTAGAAAATAATATTCTCGTATTGCAACAAAAACTAGAGGTATTAAAAGAACAGCAAAGGCAGAAAAAAATTAATAATAATCCTAAAGTAGGACTTGTTTTAAGTGGTGGCGGTGCTAAAGGTTTGGCTCATATTGGTGTTTTAAAAGAGTTGGAAAAAAATAATATTAAAGTAGACTTTATTACTGGGACAAGTATGGGAGCTGTTATAGGTGCTCTTTACTCAGTAGGATATACTCCTGATGAAATAGAAAAACTTATGTATACTATTGACTTTGATTCTATTTTTAAAAATACTCAAACTGACAGACAAAATCTTCCTTTAGAAAAAAAAGTTGGAAATAGTCAAGATATGTTAACACTAAAATATGATAATAATTTACATTTTTACCTTCCAAAAAGTTTGAACAACACCAACAATATGTACTTTATTTTTAAAAAATTATTCTGGAACTTTGAGGGATTTAAAGATTTTGATAAATTCCCTATCCCTTTAAGAGTTATTGCTACTGATATAAATACTGGAGAGGCCAAAGCTTTTTCCAGCGGTGATCTTTCTCGTATTTTAACTGCCAGTGTAGCCATTCCTACTATATTTTCCCCTGTTAAAATAGGTAATTCTGAATATATAGACGGTATGATGGCCAGAAATTTTCCAGTGCAAGATGCTTTAGATATGGGAGCTGACATAGTAATTGGAAGTGATGTTGGTGTAATATTGAAAGATGAAAATAAAGAGTTTGATATTATGAGTACTTTTTCTCAGATTCTAGCTCTATCTAGTGCTAAATCTTCGCCTAAACAGAGACAACTATCTAATATAGTAATCTCTCCTGATGTAAATAATATCTCTCCAACAGATTTTTCAAACATTGATTCTGTTATTTTAAAAGGTAAAGAGGCAGCAGCCCTATCAATAGAAAAAATAAAAACTGCTATTGGTAATGAAAAGATTCTTGCTAATTCATCCAATAATGAGGTCAGTAACAAAGAGAATATCAGCGTTGCTGTAGCACACCCTACTGTTATATTTAATAATATCTATTTTAAAAATGAAAATATTGATGAAAAAAACAAGGATATTATTTTTGATATTTTTGAAAAATATAAAGGGAAAAATCTTGAAAAAAAAGAGTTTGATTCTATTTTAAAAAATGTTCAAGCTCTAAATTCTGTTGATAAAATATACTATGAATTTGATGAAAAAGATGAAAGTATTGTTATTGATGTAATAGAGAGTCCCTCTAACTCTGTAGGCTTAACTGGAAACTACAGGTCTGATTATGGTACTACATTTAAAGTTAATACAGATGTATTTGTCAGTGGAAAAATTGGTTCTACAACTAATTTATCCGCTAAATTTGGTGATTATTATGGGCTTGCTTTGAATAATTTTTCTTATTATGGCACTGAAGATAAAATAGGATTTTTCTCTGCTTTGTCCTTTAATCAATCCCCTTTACATATTTATCGAAACAATGATAAATTAGCAAAATATGTATCTAACGACTTAGAATTTTTACTAGGACTATCCTCTCAAGTTAATAACAAACTCTTAGTTTCTTATGGTGTTTCATTTAATGCCTCAGATTTAAATTTAGAAACTGGTAATGATGACTACGAATATATAGATTTCTATGAAACATATGGAAATACATTTTTTAATATCTCATATGATACTTT
>JAGNZR010000030.1:0-7284 GCA_017984315.1 Fusobacteriaceae bacterium
AGAGAAAATGAGAGAGAGCAATTAGCATTAGCTGTAAAAGTTAATAAAGATTATGAAAAAGTTAATAGAATTTTAAAAAAAAGAATAATTGAGAGCAAAGAGAGTATCTTAACTCTCAATTATTTTGAAAAATTATTGAAACAGAGAGAGTGGGAAAACGTTTTAACTTATGGTGTTTATATTCTTATTAATTTTTTGCACTGTGCTTCAATAAATGTTTTAATTTTAAAAAATAATAAATTATTTCCTAAAATAACTGTTGGAGAGTGTGAATATAAAACAGAGATAGATTTAGATAGTTGTAATTTAGAGATTAGAAATGCTGTAGAATCAAAAAAATATATAGAGTATGTAGATAAAAAAACAAAAATTAGAAAATATGTAGATGTTATTTTAAAAAATAATGAAGTGTTTGCCGTTATAACAGTTGAAAAACTAGAATATGAGTATAAAGATACTTACCAAGTGGAACTTTTTAATATAATTATGGAAAAAATACAAGAATCATTTAATAACTCTCTTATAAAAAATATTGATATGGATATTTTCAGTTTAGATAAAAATGTAAAAATCATGGATTCAATTTCTATAGAAAATATCATAAAAATTTTAAAAATAAGGGAGAGACAGTTAGGAGTTAAATTTTCTGTTTTTGAATATATAAATAATAGGATTACTTGTGAAAAATTGAAACATAGAATAAAAAATACACTATTAGAAAATTATTATATAAGTATAGATGAAAAATTAATTAAAGTTATCATTGAGAATGATGCTTCTTTGGATAAAGTAGCTTTAAATGAATATATAAGGGGTATTTTAGATGATAAAAAAGTTTAATTTTATGTATGTTTTAATATTTTTAATTGCATCATCGCTGCAATTTTTCAGAGTAGCAGATATAAATAATATTTTCACTGTCAGTGGACTTTTTACTAATATAGATAGTAAAAAAATTGTTCCTAAAATAGATGATAGTGTAGAAAAAAATATAAATATTGAAAAGCAGTATTTAATAATAAAAAGCTCTGAAAAAATTGAAAATGAGATGGAAATGTTAGAAAACTTAGAAGATATTTTTAAATTTTCTAAAGTGAACTATATTGTAAAAGATGATCAAGATCCTGCTCTTGAAATTGAAAAATATAAAAATATAATCATTATAAAAGATGATTATATAGGAATAACAATGGAATTTTTTGAAAAAATAAAAAAATCAGTAGAAGATGGTGCTGTTTTATTTTTTTTAAATGGGGTAAGTAAAAATAATCCATTTTTGAATTTTGCAGGATTACAAGGTGAAAAAGAGATAAAACGTGGGGAAGGGATTGTTATAACAAATGATTTTTATCCAGGTTTACAATCATTAAAAATAGTAAAACCTTATCACAATTATCAATATTTAAGTTCTGAAGTAGATAAAGAAGCCAAGATTATAGCTGTTAATTCAGAAAAAAAACCTGTATATTGGGAGATAAACAGGGGAAAAGGCAGAGTAATATATAGCAACAACCAGCTTTTTATAAATAATTATATGCAAGGGTTTATGAAACAGTTAATCTCTTATGGAAGTGATATGTATATATCACCTTTTTTAAATACAAAAGTATTTCATATTGACGATTTCCCTCTCCCAACCCCTAAAGGGTATAACCCAGGGATATTTAAAGATTATGGAGTTGAATTATCTGTATTTTTTAAAGAGATTTGGTGGGAAGATATGAAAAATTTAGCTGTAAAAGAGGATATAGAATATACAACTTTCATGATAGCTAACTATGGAGTTGAATCATCAGAAAAAGAGTTAGAGAGATATATAAAAATTGAAGAGGGTGATTTATCTGAGTTAGGAAGGGAAGCTATAAAAATTGGCAGTGAGATTGGTATGCATGGATACAATCATAACCCGTTATCTTTATATGGCGGAATGAATTATGGTGAAGAGTATAAAGATTATAAACCTTGGGAAAATATAAAAGTTATGGAGAAAGCAAATAAAATGTTTTTAGGTGTAGTTAAAAAACTTTTTGGAGAAAAATTTAAAATATTTTCATATGTAGCTCCAAGTAATTTATTGACTGCTGAAGGTAAAAAATCTTTATTAAACTCTATGCCGGATTTGAGAATTTTATGTGGAGTATTTCAAAAAAGTGAAACAGATAAAGGGTTACTAACACAAAAAGTTGGAAGGGATCCAGATATTCCTGAGTTTTATGATTTTCCAAGATTTTCTTTTGGGTATATCCAATACCCTGAAGTAATGTGGAATATTTTTAACGGGGTAGCAGCTTATGGTTATGTATCTCACTTTATCCATCCAGATGATGTAATATCTGAAGATAGAAACTATAATATGACATGGGCTGAGATGAAAGATGATTTTGAAGGGATTGTAAAAAAAATAGGGGTAGAGCATCCAAGTTTAATTTCAAGAACTCAAGTTGGGTTAGCTTTAGAGTACTCTAAAATAGAAAATATAAAAGTTGAACTTAAAGAGGATAGTAATATTGTTAGTCTAAAAACGTATAATTATGTAGATAATTACGTAGCTGAATATAGAGTAAGAGATAAAAAAATAAAATCAATAAAGGGGGCAACAGAAAAAATAGCTGCCCAGTATGACAACAATACACTTTATATTTTAAATATAAATGCGCCAGATGTAACAATAGAATTAGGTGATTTAAAGTGAAAATGATAATTGAGATTGCATACATATTTTTTTTTATGATGTTAGATTTTCTTATTATAGGATACTTAAATACTTTTAGAGATAAAGTCATATTAAATATTATTAATTTCCTGATTTTCTATACTTTTTATAGACTTTTTTTTAAAAAATCTATAAAATTTTATGATGTTTTTATACTGATAATCCCAGTAATTGGATATGCTGCTCTTCTAATTCAAAAAATTATTTTTACTAAAAAAAATTTTTCAGCTGAAATAGAGGGAATGTCAGATTCAGATAAAAAAGAATTAAATGGATCTGAATTAAGTATAATAGATGTAGAAGAAGAGTTAGATGTAGAGTGCATAGAAGATATTTTTAATATTGGAACTGACATCAAAAAAAAGCATACATTAATCACAATTGAAATAGAGGATATAAAACAGAAAATAAAATTATTAGAAAGAGCTCTTGAAGATAGAGACCAAGAGATTATACATTATGCAGCAGTATATTTAAACAGGATAGATAGAGATTTTCAAAATAAAATAAATAATTACAAAAAATCTGAGGATTCATTAATGTTAGTAAAAATTTACATGGAGTATTGTTCTAGTGGTCTTTTAAAGGGAGCTATACTTGAAGCATACATAAAAAAAATAGATGAATTTTTTCAAGATGAAGAGATTTTAAACAATATAGACCTCCTTGAGCTGATTCAATACTATGAAAATATAGGTGAATTAGACAAAATATTTACTATACTAAAAGAAAAGTTAGCAGAGAAATGTGATGATTTATCCCTCCAAAAATATGCAAAAAATTTTTATTATACCAATAATAGATTGAAAGAGTACTTTGAGTTATGTAGCAGATAAAAATAGCTGGGGGTGAAGTATAGTGAAGAAAATTTGTATCATATGTGAAGGGAGTTATCCATACGTTACTGGAGGAGTTTCAGGATGGGTAGATCAGCTTATAAGGATGAATACAGAATATGAATTTTATGTTGTAGCATTAATTCCTAATCGTGAATTTGCAAAACTTAAATATAAGATTCCAGATAATGTATTAAAAATAAAAAATATTGTACTAAACAATTATGAAGTATTAGAGGGGTATGTAGATTTTAAAGCAAGATTTGATGAAGATTTTGATATAAAAAGCAGAGTGAAAAAAATATTTGACTTTAAAAAATTAAAAGAAGAGGAGCTACTTGAAACAATCGATTATTTTTCACAGTTTACTAAAGAGGAGCATATTGAGATTGTTTTAAACTCATCATTTTGGGAAGGCATAGCAGAGTACTATAAAGAGAGAGGTTTTGAAAAATCTTTAAATAAATATTATTGGACATATAGAAATTTATTTTTAAATTTAATCTCTTTAGGAATAGAGAACATCCCTAAAGCAGATTTATATCATAGTATTTCTACGGGGTATGCAGGAGTTTTAACTTCTTTAATAAATTATAGAGGTGAAGGTAAGACGCTCATTACAGAACATGGTATATATTCTAGAGAAAGAGAGGAGGATATAATCTCTTCTACATGGATCGATAATAAGTTTAAAGAGGAGTGGATAGGTTTTTTTAATTCTATGTGCAGTGCGGCATATAAATATTCAGATATGGTTGTAACTCTTTTTGAATATAATAGGGAGTATCAGATTTTACATGGAGCCAATAGAAAGAAGACTTTTGTAGTGCCAAATGGAGTTGATGTAGAAGCTTATTCTAAAATAAAAAAATATAAGAAAGATACATTTTCAATAGGAAGTGTTTTGAGAATAGTTCCTATAAAAGATGTAAAAATGATGATAAAAGGATTTAAAATAGCGTTAATTACAATAAAAAACGCCCATTTATATTTGATAGGTCCCACAGATGAGGATGAAGAGTATTATAAAGAGTGCTTAGAATTAGTTGAAGAGTTAGATCTTCAAGATTATGTAACTTTTACAGGACGGGTAAATGTAAAAGAGTATTATGAATTTCTAGATATATTTCTATTAACTTCAGTTTCAGAGGGTCAGCCTTTAAGCATTTTAGAAGCAATGTCTAGTGGGATAGCATGTATTGCGACAGATGTTGGAAATTGCAAAGATATGCTATTAGAAAAAAAAGAGATTGGAGAGGGGGGAATCATTATACCGCCAACATCTTACACAGCACTGGCTGAAGCTATTATTGATTTATATAAAAATATTGATAAAAGGGAAAGAATGTCAAAAAATAATTTGAAAATAGCAAAAAAATACTATAGAAAAGAGGATTTTGAAAAAGCTTACCAATATATCTATAAGAGTTTAATTTAAGGGGAATAATATAGATGGCAGGAATCGGTTTTGAGCTTAAAAAATTATATTCAGAAGAAAATAGTAGTATTGAAAGTATAAAAGCGATAGCTTTTTCTAGTTTAGTCAGTGTAGGACCATGGATAATAACTATTCTAACAATATTAACTTTAGATTTTATAACTAAAAAATATATGTATAATCTGAGTGAAAGAAATTATTTTATGGTTACTTTGACATATGCATTTATTTTTTCACAAATATTTTCTGGACCTTGGCAGCATTTTATAAATAGATTTATTTCAGATTGTATTTATGAAAAAAATTATGCAGAGTTGAAACCATCGTATATAGGGATTATAAAAATAGTAACAGTAATAAGCTTTTCTTCAGGATTGGTATTTATGAAAAATTCTACATTGCCATCAAGTTACAATTACGCTGCAGTTCTCTTATTTACTATTCTTACAGCAACATGGATAACTATGGCATATGTAGGAACAATAAAAAATTATGTGTATATAGCATGGGCTTATTTTGTGGGGAATTTAATCAGTATAGTGTTATCTATTATTTTTTTAAATTATCCATTATTAAAGGAGTTTAAAATTTTTCCGCCTCATGCGGTTTTAATGGGGTATTTAATAGGGATAGGAGTCACATTTTTTATGCTTTCATCATATCTGTTGGCAGTTTTTAAAGATAATAACTATGCAGATTTCGATTTTATTAAGCATATAAAAAAGTATTTTTCTTTAAGTTTAATAGGTATTTTTTATGTTATAGGTTTTTGGGGACATGTTTTTTTACAATGGTGGATCGGTGATTCTTACACTGTTGCAAACGTTTTTAAAGTTTCGCCATTTTATGTTAATAATTTGTTTTATGCGTGCTTTTTGACAATGCCAACGATAGTATATTTTTATGTTTTTATGGAAACAAATTTTTATTTATTATACAAAAATTATTATGATTTAATAAATTATCATGGAACTTTTAAAGAGGTTGAGGAAGCTAGAATTTTAATGGCAACAGAGTTAAAAAGAGAGATAACTTACTGTGTAAAACGTCAATTTTTAATAACTCTATCATTTGTTTTAGCAGGAGAGTATATTTTTAATTTTTTAGGGATTACAGTATATTTATTAGATGTTTTTAAAATACTAGCTTTTGGTGCATTTTGCTCTATATTTGTTTCAATTTATATAATTATATTATTATATTTTGATTTTAAAAATGCTGTTCTAAAAATTGCTACATTATTAGCTTTATCAACTATAATATTAGAAGGAGGGGCCATTTATTTAGGAAGTGATTACTCAGGTTATGGTTATTTTTTAGGAAGTTTTGTGACATTTGTTTATGCTGAATATTTGTTAGATAAACATATGGATATTTTAAATTATGAAACTTTTTATAAACAAAATTTTATAGAAAAAGCCATACCAAGCTACCTAATTGGCATAAAAAATATGCTGAATAAGAAAATTTATTTACTGATTTTAATGGTTACAATGATACTATTTACAGGGTGTTCAAATTATGATGAGAGAGGTTTTAATAAAAAAACTGGCAGAAACTGGCATACAATGAGCAGATATGATAACGAAGGGTTAGATATAAATAGGCTGAATTCACAAGGAACTGGGGTAGATGGCTTCAACCTTGAAGGATGGAACGTTTTTACTAACTCCCCTTATGATTATTATGACTTTGATTCTAAAGGGATAAATAAATACACTCAAACAGATGTAGATGAAAGAGGGTTTAACAATAAAGGCGTAAATAAAGAAACAAATAGCGATTATGACAAATATGGATTTAATAGAATGGGAATTCACAAAGATACAGGAACAGAGTATGATAAAGATGGATGGACATATTATGGGTTAAACAAAAAAACTTCAGATTATTACGATGAAAAAGGGTTAGACAGGGAAGGGATAGACAGAGAAGGGTTTGATAGAACAGGGTACAACATATATACAAAAACAAAGTATGATGGTTTTGGATTTGACATAAAAGGGATACATAATGTTACGAAAACAAAGTATGATGAAAGAGGTTTTGATAGTAAAGGTATTCATTCAATAACAAAAACAAAATATGATACAAAAGGTTTTGATAAAGCAGGGATTCATAAAGAAACAGGAACAGAGTTTGATAAAAATGGATGGACATATTATGGTTTAAATAAGAAAACTAATGATTATATTGATGAAAAAGGAGTAACAGAAGAAGGAATATCAAGAGAAGGGTTTAATAAAGCTGGATACAATATTTACACAAATTCAATGCATGATGGTTATGGATTTGAC
>JAGNZR010000030.1:7384-14183 GCA_017984315.1 Fusobacteriaceae bacterium
ATAAATAAAGAAACAGGAACAGAATATAATAAAAAAGGTTGGACATATTATGGGTTGAATCAGAAGACTCAAAAATATTTTGATGAAAATGGATTTGATGAAAATGGCAAATATGTAGGGGTGGGAGAATGATAACTAAAAGAAGGCTTGCAGTATCATTATATTTAATTGTATTTTTAAATTCCTTTGCTGCAGGTAGAGATGCATTAAACTTTTATGAAGACATAGAGTATGATAGTAGATCAGGAGCCTACATAGAAGCAGAAAAAGATGCTAATTCTGACAACTATAATTTTGTTTTAGGAGAGGGTTTAATAAGATATAATGAAGATTGGTACTCTGAATATGATGTAAGAAAAAAATATGAAGAAAATATAAAGACAGAGGGACAACCTGACAGGGATGCTGATGGTTGGGAAACGACTTTCTCTTTATATAAAGTTTTAACTCCATTTAGTTATAAAGAGACAGAGTTTTATCATGATGCAGGTATTGTGTATTTCTATGACCAATTAAATGATACAGGAACAATAACAACAAATGATGAAAGACATGAATTCAGAGCTAGATACAGACTGAGATTTGCCAGTGATGTTGGAAAAGGTGGTTCATACAGTGGGTTTGATTTTTACACTGGACCAGTTCACTCTGTAGGGGATGATGGTTTTCACCATGAGTTAAATTTTGTAAATACTACAAATTTAGGGTATGGATTCCAAAATATAACTGTCCAGTCTAATGAGATACTTGATTATGACAATTACGATTCTACTTATAGACCAGCACTTGAGAATACATTTAAATGGACACATGAGCTAAATGAAAATTGGGCCTTTTCAACGGAACTCTATTTTAATTTAGAAAAATATTGTAATGGTACAAAAGATGATTATAATGTGGAAGTCTCGATAATACCATATCTATTGTATGACAAAATGATAAAAGAAAATTTTAATATTTATGCTAAAATAGGTGTTTTAGGTTATGGGGTAAATGAGTATAGAACAGATGAAGAAACATATAATGAATCAGGTATGTACATGGATATTATTTTAGGGTTCAACTATTTCTGGTAGAATGCAGTAAAGAAATAAATGTGTAATAAAAAAAGGTTACTTTCATAAAATGAAAGTAACCTTTTTAGATATAGAAACTATTTTTTAATTCTCTCTACATACTCATTGTTTCTTGTATCGATTTTAATCCATTCCCCTTGCTCAACAAATAAAGGTACTTGAATTTCGAAATCAGTGTTTATTTTAGCTGGTTTCATAACTTTTCCAGATGTATCTCCTCTTAATCCTGGCTCAGTATAAACAACCTCTCTCTCAACGAAAGTAGGTAATTCAACAGCAACTGGAGTAGATTCGTAATAAACGATTTCAAGTTCCATTCCTTCTTCTAAATAATTTAGAGCATCCCCTAAATCTTCTTCACTTAATTCAATTTGGTTCCACTCAGGATCAGAGAATACATAGAAATCTCCTCCATCGTTGAAAGAGTAAGTTGCTTTAACTTTCTCTAATCTGATGTCATCCATTTTATCGTCAGCTTTATATACAGCATCAGATATGTTCCCGTTTAATAAGTTTTTCATTTTAAATTTTACAACAGCAGCGTTTCTTCCTGATTTGTTGTATTCAGCTTTAAGCACTACAAATGGATCATTTCCAATTTTAATAGTGCTTCCAGATCTTAACTCTTGAGCTATTTTCATTATGATAGTCCTCCTAATTTTTAATATTAATTTTATACAAATTTCCCACTAGGAATTATAGCATACTTTTACTTTTAATACAAATCTAAACTAAGTCATAAATATTAGTAGTTTACTCGATTATTTGCAAAATCAACAAATTTATTGATAAGGTTACATTGGGATATAATGTGCTTTGAAAACTCTTTACTCATCTCTGTTAAAATTTGCAAATTAGAGAAAAAAAGTGAAAAATTTTCTAAAGAACCATCTTCTTTTTTTTCTTCAAAAGAGTTAAAAGTTCTGTAATTGAATTTGTACATTATTTCAGAATAAGCATTTTCAGCTTCAATTATTCTATTGTTGTTAAAGGGTTTAAAAAAATTGTTGTAAATAGTTAAAAAACCTTTTATTTTCTCTAAATGAGCTGACTCTTCTTGAAGATAAGCATGCCATAAAAAGGGTTTAGAAGATAAAACTCCTCTGATAAAAGAATCCTCCCCTCTAACAAAGTTAAAGTCACAAAGTGATAACAATGAATCGTATTTTATCTGACTCATAAAAGGGATAAATAATATATGTATTTTATCAAATTTTCCTAAGTATTCAGATGAATCAAGATTGGAAAATTGGTATTTTTTTTCTAGTAAATATTTTATAGAGACCTGGGTTTTTTCTCCTAAGCAAAGTAGAACACTCTCTTTATTAAGAGAATTAAAGTGAGAAAATAAATTCTCAAAATTATATTCATAAGTAAAAATAGAAGCAACTGTTTTGTCAGATAAAAAATCAGAAGTCAAAAATTTAGAATAATCATAAAGAGTATTATAATTTACATTATTAATTGAAGGAAGAATAACGCCACCAGATTTTTCAGAGAGACCTGGCATAAAAAAGAATTTTTTTAGTTTAGGAGCGCCAAGAGGGGACTCTTGTAAATGAAAATCTAATATCCACTCTTCACAAGAAAGATATTCTAAATTAATGAGAAGAGAGCTTTTCACTTTTGCTTTTTCTAAATACCAATCAGGGATATTATAACCGAATGCCTCAACAATTATATTAGAAGGGACAATATTCTCTTTATTTTTTTCTAAATAGTTAAAGGTTATAAAATCAATATTATTTAAAGTCTGTATATCAATATTTTTAGCTAAACTATCCAAGAAAGTCAGTTCATCAGTTTTATTAAAAAAAACTCTTATTTTCACATCTTTATTCAATTTATTATATTTGTTAAGTAGTTCGTTAGCAAATCTATAAACCACTCCAATATCACCAAAGTTGTCTATAACTTCGCAAAATATATCAAAAGTCAGCAATGATATCCTCCTCTTAATTTAATGCTAATATCCCAATTCAATAATTTTACCAGTTCTTTTTCCATACTCTTTATGTGCCCATCTTACCCAGTCAGGTCTAGCAATCATTCCACGCCCGACAGCGACAAAATCTAATAAGTTATTTTCAATAAGCCAAGATGCATCTATTTCACTTTTGATTTTTCTAACTCCAATTACAGGGATATTAACATGTTTTTTTATTTCTACTCCTAAAAAAACTACCCAGTCTAAAGGAAAAGCATAAGGCATAATAACCTTAATCTCCTGCTTAAAATCAGGATCAGGAACTCCATTAGAAACGTGTAAAATATCTACACCATAACTTTCTAACTCTTTTGCAATCATAATTCCATCTTCTAAAGTAGGTTCATTTCCTCCCATTCTATAACACAATATAAAATCATCATTAAAAAGTTCTTTAGTTCTCTTAATCAGTTCTCTAGAAAAATACATCCTATTTTTAAAACTACCGCCATATTTATCTGTTCTTGTATTCCATACTCTTGAATTTAGTTGTGAAATTAAGTAGGTGTGAGCTCCGTGAATCTCTATTCCGTCAAAACCTGCCAATTTAGCTCTATGAAATGCCAATATAAATTTTTCTAAAATTTCATCTAAGTCAGATTCTTTAACTTTAGAGATATCTTCGTAAAAACCTGCATGGTGAATCTGTATAATTGCATGAGCACCATGCTCTTTGCATATTTTTGCAACTTCACTTAATCCTGGAATAAACTGATTATCCCAAATCCCGATCTGATTATCTCTTAGTTTACCTTTTTCACAGACACAAGATGCTTCAACTATAATTAAACCGCATCCACCTTCTGCAACATCTCTGTACCATTCAATAAGTCCAGGAGTAACAAATCCATCTAAACCAACTATAGAAAACCTTACAAGGGGTGGAAGAACAACTCTGTTTCTTATTTTTAAATTTTTTAAATTATAACTATCAAATAAATTCATAAATACCATCCTAATTTACATTTAGCTTAAATATTTTCATATAAAACAAAAAAAGTTTAACACTTTATTTTAAGTTAAAATTCAGTTATAGTCAAGAAGCAGATTCTGAAAGCCAGAGGAATATTTTTAAATTAAGATGAGTTATATGTTTAAATATGATATAATTCTATAAAAAGTTTAATGTTAAGGAGATAATATGAGCAAAATAAATGTAGGTGGGCAGGCTGTTATTGAGGGAGTTATGATGAGGGGCCCTGAATACATAGCAACAGCAGTTAGAAAACCATCTGGAGAGATAGTATATAAAAGACAAAAAATTTCAAATGTAAAAAATAAATTTTTAAAAATTCCATTTATCCGTGGTGGTGTACTGATATTTGATGCTTTAGTTTTAGGGGTAAAAGAGTTAACGTTCTCAGCTAATCAGAGTGAAGAGGAAGAGGAAAAACAGATGTCTGATAAAGAGGCGATTTTAACTGCTATTTTCTCTATGGGGTTAGGGATACTGCTGTTTATGGTCTTACCCTCTTTAGTATCAACGCTTATTTTCAAAGATAACAGATTAGGCGCTAATATTTTAGAAGCTGTCTTTAGAATACTGTTTTTTGTGCTATATATATGGCTGATATCTTTTTCTAAAGATGTAAAGAGAGTTTTTCAATATCATGGAGCAGAACATAAATCTATTTATGCACATGAAAATGGGTTGGAACTTAATATTGAAAATGCAAAAGATTTCACAACACTGCACCCAAGATGTGGAACAAGTTTTTTACTTATAGTTATGCTAGTTGCAATAGTTGTTTTTTCAAGTATAGATATGTTACTGCCGGTACCTGCAAGTTTAATAGAGAAAATAGGAATAAAAGTTGCATTAAGAGTATTATTAATGCCTCTTATTGCTGGGATATCTTATGAATTACAAAGGTATAGCAGTAAACACTTAGATAATTTTTTTGTGAAAATGTTGGCATCACCAGGGTTAGCTTTACAAAAGATTACAACTAAAGAACCTGATGAAGAGCAGATAGAGGTTGCAATTGCAGCTCTGAAATTGGCTTTAGGAGAGGAAGTAGAGGGAGCAAGAGAGATTGAATCTTAAGTGTTGTATGAAAAAATAAAAAGTGTTTGTAAAAATTATAAAAAGTTAAAAAAAAATATGAAGAAAATAAAAAGCGTGTTATATATTTGATGTAACATGCTTTTTTTATAGCAGGGGATTTTAAAATAATAAGGGGGAACAATGAAAAAGAGTATTTTATTTTTAATGGTTTGTTTAATTTGGGCGGTAGGAAGCATCAGTTTTGCTAATGAAAATAAACCTAAAATTGGGTTGGTTATGTCTACTGGAGGTATGGGAAGCGGGTTTAATAAAATGGCTTACACAGCACTGGATAAACTGAAAAAAGAGGGTAAAATAGAGGATTTTAAATATATAGAGCCTAACAATGTAGCAGAAGATATACAGTTTTTAGATGATTTTTCAAGCAGTAAAGAGTATGATCTAATTATAGGGATGGGAACAGTTGTAGCCGAGTCTATGAAAGAGGTTCAAAAAAAATATCCTGATCAAAAATATGCATTAGTTGGAGCTACATCAGTTATCCCAAACACTGTAACAGTTGATTTTGCAGAGCATGAGATATCATTTTTAGCTGGTGCTTTAGCAGCAATGACAAGTAAGACTGGTGTAGTAGGGACTATACCTGCAATGAGTAATAAATCTTTTAATAGATTTGTACATGGATTTTATCAAGGGGCAAAATATGTAAACAAAAATATAAAAGTATTAAACACATATATGCCAACTTCAAGTGCTAACCCATTTAATGATCCAGTAACTGGAAAGAATATAGCTCTTATTATGAATGATAGAGGAGCAGACGTTCTTTTCCACATAGCTGAGCTTACAGGTAGTGGAGTTTTTGAAGCTGCAAGAGATAGAAAGTTTTATGCTATTGGCTGTGACGAAGATGAAGATGGAAAAATGCCAGGAGTTATCTTAACTTCTGTTAGAGTAAGAATAGATAATGCAGTTTATACAGTAGTTGAAGAGTTAATAGCAGGAAATTACAAACCTGGATACACAATGGCAAATGTTAAAACTAACGGGGTATCTTTAACAGAGTTTAAATATACTAAAGATGCAATAGGAAAAGATAATTTAGCTAAATTAGAAAAAATAAAAAAAGACTTAGCTAATGGAAAAATAAAAGTTACAGAGTAATGATAAAAATTAAAAAGGTTAATCTAGCATAAAGCAGATTAACCTTTTTATTATAATGAGTATATTTTACTTTATTTTATTAAGATGAGACTCTTGAACTAATTCAATAACCGCTAACATTTTTTTCTGAATATGGCTGTAACCAACATCTTTAATATGAGGAAGGATACATAGTGAACAATCTTTAATCCCGTGGGGAGTGTAAACAAAGTTACCACCACACCTCTCTTCTAACATATATAAAGGGCAATAGCAAAACAAGCAGTTAAACTCCTCAGGTTTATCAGTAGTATGGCATGGGAAAAAACCACACGAGTTGTTATTAAAAAATTTATAATCGTTCATAGACACTCTCCTATAAAAAATAAATTATATAAACTGTAGTATAATAATATTATAAAATAAACTCACTTATCCTTTTTTCATTTTAAAAAGAGTAGGAAGAATAGATAAAATAAAATAAATTAAAAATATTTTTATATTATTGGTAAAAACTTTTAATATTGGTAGATTAACTTCAACAGGAAGTAAACTATTTACCTTATTTCTATAATAAATGAAACT